>CAXRHS010000290.1:0-6071 GCA_964230235.1 Myxococcota bacterium | reverse complement strand
AGCCATCTGCGGAGCCCGCGCCCGATGTTGAGGCGGCGGCCGCCGACGTCGCCAGCGAAGTCGCGCAATCGCCCAGCGATCAAGCCGCGCGGCTGGTGGACGAGGGCCAGGCGTTGCTGCGCGCGGGCACACTGGACAAAGCGTTGGAAAAGGCCAAAGAAGCCCAGGCCTTGAACGCAGGCAACGCCCAGGCTGCAGCCCTGCAAAAGCAGATCGAGCAGGCCCAGGCAGACGCGGCGGCCAGTGCCGCGGCGGCGGCGGCCAAGGCCGAAGCCGATAACAAGGCGGCTGCCGCCAAAGCAGAGGCCGACAACAAGGCAGCCGCGGAAGCGCAAGCCAAGCAGAAGGCGGTCGACGAAGCAGCGGCCAAGCAGGCTGCCGCGGCGGCGGAAAAGGCTGAGGCCGAGCGCAAGAAGCAGGAAGAGAAGGCAGCCAAGCAAGCCGAGGCCGAGCGCAAGAAGCAAGACGAGCAGGCCGCCAAAGCAGAGGCTGCCCGCAAGAAGGCCGATGCAGAAGCCAGCAAGGCCGACGAAGCCCGCAGAAAAAAAGAGGAAGCTGCCGCCAGGAAGGCCGAGGAAGAGCGCAAGCGGGCCGACGAAGAGCGCAAGAAAGCCGCCGAAGCCGAAAAAGCCCGCAAAGCTGACGAGGCCCGCAAGAAGAAAGAAGAAGCCGCGGCCAAGAAAGAAGCTTCCAAAGCACCCAAGGTCGAAAAGGCCGAGAAACCGCCGACGCCGCCTGCGGCGAACGAGGCCAGCGAAGGTCAGAAGGAAGCCGCGAAGTTCGCGGCGCTGGCCCAAAAAGCCACCACGGCCAAACTCAAGGTGCTGTACCTGCGCAAGGCAGTGGACCGCGACCCGAGCAACGGCAAGTTCAAGCAGATGCTCAAGGACGCCGAAGCGGAGCTCGCGGCGCAGCCCAATTGAGTGGACCAGTTTTTTGACTGGGTCGCGTCGGCCTGATGTCTCTGTGGTCAAGGGTGCTGAGTCGAACGCGGTGGCGCCTCGCGGGCATCACAACGGTCGCAAGGCGCAACCAAAACGGCGATCGCTGTGTTGAAGCGCCGCTGTCGCAGCGACACGGCAGGCGCGACGCGCGGATCACGGTCAACATCGACACAACCGCTTGATGTCTCAGGACTCACAGGCGGACTCCGCTCCAATCGTGGCCCCGAACTGACAATCGTGTCATGATCGGGCTGCGCCAGACCCGCGCTTGGTGGGCGCCTCCGGCGCGCAGTGCGGACGCAATTGTCGAAAATCACACGACACCTTGATGAGGATCGCCGCGAACTGCCGCGCGTTGGCACGGTTTTCGCTAGGATCGCCGGCGGCGCCGCTGTGGTCGCCCGGGTTCGCGCCCTTTGCCCGCTGTCACGCAAACCTGCTGCAACGTGCACGATGTTCAACAACGCTGGCAGATTGCGGCGCGCGGGGCTTGGTGTTTTGGCGTGGCTGTGCGCGGTGGGGACGACGGCGTGCATTGTGCCGGCACCGGTCGACCCGGTGGCTACGCCGATTGCGCCGTTGCTGGTCATCCAGACCAGCGACTTGTCGCCGCTGTTGGAGACGACCAAGGTCATGCGTTCCAACGCAGATGGTGCCGAGTTCAGCGTCAAGCAAGCGATTCGCGCTTATGGCACGCGCCAGCCGCTGTACTACTACTGGTTCTACGATCTGGCGCTGGGACCGAACCCGGCGGCGCGCAAAGTGTGCGGCAACGAGCCGGTTTGCCGGCTGTTCGTATGCAGCCAAAGCGGCGCCAGCATCGACAAGCACACGCTGTCCCTGTACGTGGCCGACCAGGCCTTGCCGGTCGATGCCAAACAGACGGTCGACACCAAGCAACTGGTCAAGATACCGGCCGGTACGCTGTCGGCGAGCGTGACCTGGCCGATCGAGCTGTCGGAGGCTTGCCCGCCGTGAACCACCCGTCCACCCCCGCGAGGCCGCTGTGATGGTCGCATTGCGCACATGCCGGTGGGTCGCTTGCGCCCTGCTGTCCGCAGGCGTCGTTGCAGGCTGCGTCGACAACGACGAAGTCGCCGCCCGCTGCACCAGCGACGCCGACTGTGGCGCGGGCCTGCGTTGCTACCAACAGCGCATTTGCATCGCCGCTCAGCTGCCCAACGAGACCGTCGCCGTCCGACTGACGCCGCCCAAGGCGTCGGGCAAGCTGGTCGAGCACTTTGAGTTGGATCTCGACGCCCAGGTGCGCAGCGAACCGGTCGCGCTGATGCTGAGCGAACCGGCGGTCGTCCTCGTGACATACAGCGCGGCGTTCAACTTTACTCCGGTTCAAGGCAAGCTCATCGCGACCGCGCACAGTGACGTCAAGGGCAGCCTGCTGCGCTATGAGGCCACGCGCTATTTCGGCAAAGACGGCAAGGCGTTCAGCGGCTACGAACTGCGCGTTCAGCCCGGCAAGACCTACGACCTGATGTTTGACCCGGACGCCGACGTCGATGGCCCGCCACACTACAGCAAGATCACGGTCAGTGCATCGTTTGACCACGGCGCGATCACGCTGCCGCAAGGCGATGGTCTGGTCGAGGTGCGCGGCAAGCTGGTCGCCGGCCAAAAGCCGCTGGTCGGACTGCGCACCCAACTGGTCAATGCCGCCGGCCAGACGATCTCGACCTCTGCGCTGACCGACAAAAGCGGTGCATTTGCCATCCAAGTCGGCCCGACTGCGGTTGCGGGCCATCTGACTTTTGCGCCGACCGACAGCTCGCTCGCGCTGCCGCAGGGCCGGCTGGAAGAGCCGGTCGATGTCGCCAACCGCTTCAAGGCCGACGCCAAGCCCAAGCCGCTACAACTAGGCGAACTGAATACTGGAAAGCTGCCCGACCCGGTGACCGCAACCGTCGAGGTCAAGAACGACATCGGTGAACCCGAAGTCGGCGCCCTGGTGCGGGTCCAACGCCATGGCGACGGCAAAGGCAAGGGCCTGCTGGCCTATGTCGAGGTGCAGGGCTACACCGATCACCAGGGTCGCCTGGTGCTGAACATGCCGCCGGGCGGGGCGCTGCTGAGTGTCCTGCCGACCTCGGGCTCTTTGGCGGCGCGGTGGTCGGGCAAGGTCGAGGTTGCGGCGGGCCTGCTGCCGGTCGGCTGCACGCGCCGCAGCCTGGTCAAAGGCACGGTGGTGGATTTTGGCGGCCGCAAGCTGCATACGGCCAAGGTGTGGCTGCGTCGCGTTGCACAACCAGATGAAAATGCATCAGAACTATCGGGATCGGCGGCGCTCGGCGAGGTCCCACTTGAGACCGTGACGGGCTCGCAAGGTACCTTTGAACTGCCGGTCGACGCTGGCGGCTGGTGGCTGTGGGTGCACCCTCGCCCGGCCGACCTGCTGCCGCGCTGGCTCGCCGCCAAGGTTGAAGTGACTCCGGGTAGCGACACGGTCATTCAGGTCAGCGTCCCCGCCCCAGTGCTGGTGCTCGGCAAGGTGGTCACGGCCAGCGGGTCGCCCGTCGCCAACGCCGCGATCGAGATTCTGGCGCGCAGCGCAGCACCGCAGCCCGCGGTGACCCGCGGCCCCCGGGGCAAGGGCGCGCGCTCGGCCAGCACAGCGGTCACCGTCGATAGCGTCCTGCTCGGCAGCGCCCTGTCCGATGGTGCTGGGCTCTTCGAAGTGTTGCTGGCACCGCCGCAGCCGTAGACCGGGCGCTCGTTTCCGCCGGCCCTCTCGCCACCTTGGGCACGCCTTGCGCCACCAGTCGCGCGCGCTACCTTGGCTGCCGCTGCGCCATACCCAGGCGCGAACGGAATCCGCCATGGCACTGCACAAAGTCGTCATCATCGGTTCAGGCCCCGCCGGCCAGACCGCCGCCATCTACACCGGACGCGCCCGCCTGGCGCCGGTGGTGTTTGAGGGTGGTTTCCTGTCGTCCGGCGACCTGATGACGTCGGGCGGCCAGCTGATGATCACCAGCGAAGTCGAGAACTTTCCCGGGTTTCCCGAAGGCGTGACTGGCCCGGAACTGGTTGAGCGTTGCCGCGCCCAGGCCAAGCGGTTTGGCGCCGACCACCGCGAAGACGTCATCGACGAGGTGGACTTCAGCGGCTTTCCGCTGCGGCTGCGCACCGGCAGCGGCGACTGGATCGAAGCGGCGACCGTGATTATTGCCACCGGCGCCAACGCGCGCTGGCTCGGCATCCCGAGCGAACAGACCTACATGAACCGCGGCGTGTCAGCCTGCGCGACCTGCGACGGCGCGTTCTACAAAGACGTGCACGTGGTGGTGGTCGGCGGCGGCGACTCGGCGATGGAAGAGGCGACGTTCTTGACCCGCTACGCCAGCCACGTCACCGTGGTCCACCGCCGCGACAGCTTTCGGGCCAGCAAGATCATGGCCGAGCGCGTCTTGAAACACCCCAAAATCAGCGTGCGCTGGAACGTCGCGGTGGACGAGATCGTGGGCGACGGCCGCAAGGTCACCGCGGCGCGGCTGAAGTCGACCGTCGATGGCTCGACCGAACTGCTGGATTGCGGCGCGGTGTTCATGGCGATTGGCCACAGTCCGAACACCCAGGTGTTCCGCGACCACCTCGAACTGCGCCCCGATGGTTACATCGCGCTCAAGGGCCTGACCCAGACCTCGGCGCCCGGCGTGTTTGCGGCCGGCGACGTGGCAGACTCGCGCTATCGGCAGGCGATCAGCGCGGCAGGGATGGGCTGCATGGCGGCGATCGACGCCGAAAAGCTGGTCGAAGAATACGAAGCGACCGGGCGCTTGCACGCGCACTGAACGCCAGGCTACCGATACAGCCGCAGGATTTCTGCGGCATCCGCGCCGCGGGCAGCGCGGGCAAATGCGGGGTAGTCGCTCGGCGTGACCACCCCGGCCTCTGCACGCAACGCGAATTCGACGACCACACCACCCGCGACCGCGCGCGCACACCGCGACCACGCCAGCAGCGGATGGTCGGCCGCAGCGAGCGTTGGTGCCAGGATGGGCTCGGCACCGCCGTGAACGGTCAACTGGATCCGCAGGTCCTGCGCAAAGCCAAATGACATCGGGGTTCGGCGTCTCTCGAGCACGGCGTAGGTCTTGCCGATCTCACTGGGATACAAGCCCAGGTCGAGCATGCGGGTGCGGCTGGGGTCGGCCTTGCCGTGCACGGAGTAGGTGACCTGCAGGTTGCCGTTGACTGGGTCGTGCCGGCTTGCGCCAAAGGCCAACTCCAAACCCGGAAACACCCCGCTGGCCAACTGGGCCGGCAGTTTGCTGTGCTCACTGGCCGGCACCTCGGCCAACCATTGGCCGACGTAGGCTGCGGTCGCGCCATGCAGGGTTTCTGTCACCGTGCCGGTGATGGCACCGTCGCCGGCCCACTGCAAGTTCACGGCGATGTCGCGGCGGTCCCGACCGACGCCCAAGGCTGGCACCGTCACCTCGCGCTGCGCGCGGCCACAGCCCACCAAAAGAGCGCGCCGACCGCGCAGACCGCTGCGGACGTGGTCCAGCACGCCGCCCTCCAGGCCCGGGTCATACCACAGCGACGCGCCGTCTGGCAGCGCGACCGTGACCAGTTCCATCGCGTAGTCGGCGGGGTCTGGCGGGTCCGAAGCGCCGTCGCGGACCAGCGCGTTGGCGCGCACAAGGCAAGCGTCGGCGCCGGCCAGGCGCGCCAGGGCATAAAAGACCGCGGCGCGGTCGCCTTTTTGCTGCGCAATGGCCGCGTTGGGATCGCCAGGCGGGCCACCGGCGTGGTCGTGCTCGATTTCGCGGGCGATCCGCCGCGCCAGATGCTGCCACCGCTGCAGGCCATCGGCCCCGGCCGCCACCGCCAAAAGGTCGCTAAGCCACTGCCGCGCCGCCGGAGACGCCGCAGCCAAGGCAGCAGCCAACCGCTCGTCCCAGGGCTCGACCAGCGCCGGCAGCGAGGCCTGGGCGCGCACCGTCACGCTCGGCACCAGGCGCTCGGGCCGGATCGCGCGCGGTTCCTGGGCGACCGCTGGCAAGTCGCGCAACGCGAACACGTGCGCTGTCCAAGCGCCGGCAGGCACCACCTTTGCCACCGGCGCGCCGGGCGAGCGGTCGAACTGCACCGCGAGGCCCGCCGGCT
>CAXRHS010000289.1:0-2590 GCA_964230235.1 Myxococcota bacterium | reverse complement strand
ATGGTATTGTCGCTCGCTTGCGGTGCCGTCGGCACACCTTTGGTTGCCGGTGCTGCCCTGCCCGCTGCGCCGCCGTGGATGCTGCGCACGACGGCCAACGGCCAGGGTGTGGTGGTGGTCGACCACGCCAAAGGGTCGCCGCGCGACTGGTGGGTGCGACCGTATCAGGCCCACGCGCCGGGACAGCTGACGCGCGATGTGCTGTTCGACACGTTTTTTGGGGTTGCGGCGAGCGAATTGTCGGTGAAAACGCCAACCAAAGGCACCTGGGCGCCGCTGATGCCGCTGGTCTTGCCAGGGACCAATGGCGCACCGTGGAGCCCGCAAGACGGCGCCAATGACGCCGTGTTTGGCTACGTGGGCACTAGTGGCGTTGTCCGCGAGGTGCGCCGTTCGCCGGACGGGGTGCGGTTGGAGACCTACGCGTGGGCACCAATGGGCTGTCCGGGCCGCTGCCTGGCGATGGTGGCGTGGCTGCGCAACGAGGCAGGGCCGGTGCTTCAGGTTGCCGTGCCGTTGCTCATCAATGCCCATCTTGGGCCGGGTGCGCCGGAGGCGGGGTCGGCGGGCGAGACGCTGATCATTGAACCAAACGGCCGCACGCTGCTGGAGCACGGTCCCGGTGGCCCCGCCAATGGCTGGATGTGGGCGCGCGGGCTGGATGGCGCTGCGTTGTCCAGCAATGGCAACGGGTTGTCCGCGGCGGCGGCGGTCAGCAACAGCTACGAGTGGTTCCAAAAAGGGCTGCCACCACCTGACGATCCGGGCGCCATCGTCAGCGCAGACGACATGGTTGGAACGCTGCACTTCCAAGCCACGCTGCCAAGCGGCATGGCAAGCGCGCGTGGCGCGCTGTTGGTGTACGGCGAGGGCCCGGTCGACATCGCGGCGGTCGAGGCCTGGATTGGCAACCGCAAAGCCGAGAAACTGTTGGACGATGAGCTGGCTTGGTGGAAAGCCTGGCACGCCAAAACCAAGCTCCCGCCGTTGCCCCCGGGCGAAACGGCCGAGCTGCAACGCCAGCTGACGCTCTTGAAAATGGCGCAATGCACGCTGACGGGCGGGGGCGGCCCGGGCAGCGGCGACAGCCCGATGGGCCAGATCGTCGCCAGCATGTCGCCCGGCATGTGGAACATCACCTGGCCGCGCGACCAGAGCTACGCCGGCGTGGCGCTCGCCGCAACAGGTCACCACGCCGAAGCCAAGGGCGCGCTCGAATTCGTGCTGCGCGGCAAGGTTGGGCAATTCCAGCCCGAGGTGGGGTCACCTTACCGCGTTTCGGTGACGCGCTACTTTGGGGGCGGTCAGGAGGAAAGCGATAGCAATGTCGATGGGCCGAACATCGAACTCGATGGCTTTGGGCTGGTGCTCTGGCAGGCCGCGCGTTACATACACGCGAGCAAAGACCTCGATTTTGTGGCGAAATGGGGTCAAGACCTGCTGACACTGGTTGCCGATCCGCTGCTCAAGGCCGTTGACGCCACTGGCCTCATCAAACCGGACTCGTCGATCTGGGAAGTCCACTGGAACGGCAAGCAGAAGCACTTTGCCTACACCTCGATGGCCGCCGTGCGCGGCTTGTGCGGGGCCGCCGAACTGGCAACCCACCTGGGCAAAGGTACGCAAGCGGCCCAATACCGT
This sequence comes from Myxococcota bacterium, assembly GCA_964230235.1. Lineage (GTDB taxonomy): Bacteria > Myxococcota_A > UBA9042 > UBA9042 > UBA9042 > SXRM01. The sequence goes on along the minus strand of CAXRHS010000289.1, from coordinate 949 downwards.
GCGGCCGCCAAGCAGCTGCGCGGCGCCACCGTGGCCCAGTTGGCACCCGACCTCGGCTGGCTGCGCGGCAACCTGGAGGAGCCTGCGAGCAAGGCGCTCGACCTCGCGGCAGTCGAAGGGTTGACGGACGGCCAGATCGCGGCATGGGGCCCGATTGCTGCGGCATCGCGGCAGGCCTGGCAGGCGCTTGCGGCAAGTGGCGGGCCCGGGTACATCCGCAACGACGACGGCGGCTGGTACGACAGCCAGGAGTGGCTTTTCGTCGACTTGCGCGTGCTCGCGTGGCTCGACCGCGCGGTGGCGATGGGCGCACCGTGGACTGGCGATCGGGACCTGCTGCGCAACCACGTGCTCAAGACCGCGGCAGCCGGCGGCGGTCAAGTGCCCGAACTGTTGGCCGTGACGGGCGACAAAGCCGGCAATTTTGAGGGTGCGACACCGATGATGGGCTTTGGCGCCGGCGCGCTGGTGCTGGCGCTTGGTGGCGCTGCCTTTGGGGATGACCTCAGCGCGTGTCTGGGCGCTCCGCTCGGCGGCTACGCCACCCAAATCGCGGATCCGAATCCGGACGCGGGCGTAGCAGACGCAGGGGTGGACGGCGCCGCGGCAGCCCCAGTCGACAACGGCGTTGGCAACGATGACCTCGACGCTGGGGCAGCAAGCGAGGCCAAGGCCCTTGCTGAGGTCGCATTTGCTGCGCCTGCCACAGACGTCGGGCCGCCGTTGCCGCCTGCGCCGACAAGCAACTGTCGCGCGGGAAGGTCGACAGGCCCGTCGCTTGGATGGCTTGCCTTGGTCGCGTTCAGTTGGCTACTGATCTGCCAACGCGCGCCGCGCGCCACACGGGCAGTGCCAGGTTGGCACCAAGCGCAACACCGCACGCTGCAACCGCCAGCCCGGCGCAGTGCGCCAGCGGATCCCAGGTAGTCACGGTCGCGGCGACGCCCAG
>CAXRHS010000288.1:0-2650 GCA_964230235.1 Myxococcota bacterium | reverse complement strand
GGCCGAGGGCAAGCTGGGCGATCTACAGACTCAGCTCTCTGAAATCCAAAAGAAAATCGCATCCGACGACGCCGACTACTACCGCGACCGCCCCAAGCCGTGCGCCGATGGCACCGCGCGCTGCCCAGAGTCGTGGGCCAGCAAGCGCTGGAAATCGAACCTGGACTATTACCTGCGCCGCATTGACGAAGAGAACAAGAAGCTGGAGGCGTTGGTGCCCAAGCTCAACCGCTTGCAAGCCGTCGCGGATGCGGCGCGCAAAGCCTACGACGGCGCCGTGGACGCACTGGAGCGCACGCCGCGCAAGGTACCTAAAGAAGTGTGGCTTCCGTACACCTACGAGGTCACGCGCCACCTGCTGGAGGTCAAGGTCCGCGCGGAGTTCCAGCTTCGCCAAGGCGCCGGCAAGGCGGCAGCCATCGCCCACCAATCGGCGCCTGCGCTGGATGAAGTGCGCCAGGACTTCACCAGTGGCACCGTCATCGTCAAGGGCCAGTTGCTGGAGCCGCAGCACGACTCCAAACTGCCAGAAGACGCGACGCTGGTGGCCGAAGTGGCCGCGCGGGTGCTGGCGCCGGCGCTGCAAGAAGTCAGGCAGTTGGTCGCCCAGCACGGCGAACGGTGGATTGCCAAAAGCGAAGCGGCCAAGACCGACGACGAGCGCGTGCACTACCTGGTACTGGCGTGGCGGGCGCGCGGGGCGTTGCTGGCCGACCGGCGCGAGTTGGTTGCGCGTCGCCTGCGCGACATCGCCGGTTTTGACGCCAAGGCCGGTACGGTCGACGTCAGCCGCCTGGAATTGGGCAAGTAACGTCCGTTGCTCGGCCCGCCATCGCCCACCAACAACCTGGACGAATTGCAGGTGCGCACGCTTTGGGCCCGTGTAAAATCCATTCGATTTTCCAAGTTGGCCCGTTGCTTGCCACGTGTGTCGCAAGCTCACGACTTTGCAAGTCGACTCGCCGCTGCGCTCCGCGCTCGTGTCGATCGACTTGTTTTTACACGGGCCCTTGGTTGCTGTCTGGTTGACGGACCGGCGTGGGTGCCTGGCTTCATCCCTGACCCGCTTTTGCCCGTTGCTTTGAGGCTGATGTGACGCCGCCGCGCTTTGCCCACTTTCCCGCGCTGACGTTCGACGACGTGCTGCTGGTCCCAGCCGCGAGTGACGTCTTGCCGCACACCGCACAGTTGGCGACCCAGTTGACCCGGCAATTGCGGCTGCCCGCGCCGCTTTTGGCCGCCGCGATGGACACCGTCTCTGAAGCAGCGATGGCGATCGCGCTTGGTCGCCTGGGTGCAGCGGCGGTCGTCCACAAGAACTGGTCCGCGGCCGAGCAAGCCCGCGCGGTGGCAGAGGTCAAGGCCGCGCAAGTCTGTGAGGGCGCTGCGGTTGGCACCGATGGCCGACTGCTGGCCCTGGCCGCGGTCGGTGTCGGGACCGATGCGCTGGAGCGGGCGCAAGCGCTGGTCGAGGCTAGCGTCGATGCACTGGTGGTCGACACCGCGCATGGCCATTCGCGCGGGGTGGTCGATTTCGTCGTCAGGCTGCGGGCCGCGTTTCCCAACACCCAGATCGTGGCGGGCAATGTTGCCACGGCGGCCGCCACCCGCGCGCTTGTCGAGGCAGGCGCCGACGCGGTCAAGGTCGGGGTCGGCCCGGGCTCGATCTGCACCACCCGCATTGTCGCCGGCATCGGCGTACCGCAGCTGACCGCCGTGCTGGACTGCGCCGATGTGGCGCGACCTCACGGCGTACCCATCATTGCCGACGGCGGGGTGCGCTTCAGTGGCGACATCGTCAAGGCCCTGGCGGCCGGCGCCTCTACCGTGATGCTCGGTTCGCTTTTTGCCGGTTGCGACGAGTCGCCGGGCGAGTTGGTCCACAAGGCCGGCCGCGCCTACAAGCGCTACCGCGGCATGGGCAGCGTCGGCGCCATGCAGCGCGGCAGCAAGGACCGCTACTTTCAAGGCAACGTCCGCGACCCCGGCAAGCTGGTGGCCGAAGGCGTCGCCGGCGCCGTGCCGTGCAAAGGTCCTGTGGCTGAGGTCGTCCACCAGCTGCTGGGCGGCTTGCGGGCCGGCATGGGCTACACCGGCAGCGCCGGCATCGCCGACTTGTGGCGGGCGCAATTCGTGCGCATTACCGGCGCCGGCCTGACCGAGAGCCACGTGCACGACCTGGCGTTGGTGGGCGACGAGCCGGGCGACGACTGAAATCGGCCCCCCCTTTGTTCAGATTGTTGTTTTTGCAGAAGAACCTCTCGCTTCCGCAGGGCGCAAGGCGCTGGGGTTCGCCCACGCATTTCCACGACACGCATAGTCTCATGGTTTCAAAGCTCTGAACGATCCCCCCCTTTGTTCAAGTCGCGATTATTTCAGGAGCTTGGCATCTGCAGCGAGCCACAGCGGCAGAACGCGCGGCGCGTGCATGCTCAACGGGAGATACTCAGGTAATTTCAAGCGTCTGAACAAAGGGTGCGTGCGATCCGACCGTCTGCTAGACTACGCGGCCCGCTGCCACACCGTCAGCGACTCCACCCGGCCCGCTGGCCGACCGCTTTGGCCATGAACGATTTGCACGCCGCCCAGCCCGACTCCGCCCCTGAGGCCGGAGAGTCCCTGTCTTTGCTCGCCAAGATGGCGCAAGGGG
>CAXRHS010000287.1:0-8532 GCA_964230235.1 Myxococcota bacterium | reverse complement strand
CCATCCTTCATCATGCACTCCTCGGGGCCGGTGCACGGGTCGCCGTCGGTACAGGTGCTGCCAAACGGCAGCCACGTGCTGGTGCAGCCAATCGCCATGTCGCACACGTCGCTGGTACATGGGTCCTTGTCGTCGCAGTTCAGGCTCGGGTTCGGGGTGTTGACGCACTTTTGACCGGTGGTGTCGCAGCTGTCCAGCGTGCACACATTCTTGTCGTCGCAGGCGTTGGGCTTGCCGCCGCCGCACTGGTTCTGGCCTTCGCATAGTTCGCCTACGGTGCACAGGTTGCCGTCGTCGCACGGTGTGCCCGTCACGATGGTGCCCAGGCACTTGCCGCTGCCGCACATGTCGGCAGCGCGGGCGGCATCTTGACCGCAGAGAACGCTGCGCGCCGATGCGAGCACGCCAACTACCGTTCGGAGTTTCCGATCATCCGCCCGAAGATTGCCGCACGCCGACCTGAACATCCAATCAGCCGCTCACACTTTCCAGGCAGCCGATCGGAACGCCCCAACAGCCGTTCGCACTTTCCAGGCATCCGTTCGTACTTTCCGGTCAGCCGCTCGCAGCGTTCCGGGCGTCGTTCGCACTGCCAGACGACCCGCACGCACCACGCGGGTACTACGCCGGCGCGTCACCACCGCCAGGCTTGGGCCCACGCCGCCGCCGGGAGCCGGTATCGACCCCCAACAGCGCCAGCGCGGCGGGCTGGTCCTTGAGGCGGACCTTGGCAATCTTCCACCACACCGACAGCCACGCCACCAGGGCCTTGCGATCGGCGACGTGCTTGTTGGTGCTGCCCTGCTCGCCGCCGCGCTCGATGCCGGCCCCAACGCGCGCGGCGTCCCAGGCGTCCAGCAGCTTCTGGCCGGATTTACCGTCTTCGCTGGAGATGTTGTACTTGCTGAGCGACGGTGCCAGCGCGGGGCTGCTGACGTAGGCGATGAGGTCCTTGGCTGCCGTCTGCAGGCCGCCGATGGACTCCAGGTCACCCAGGGGCGACAGCCGCACCAGATCGGCGCCGACGGCGTGGACCTGGATGCCGCCGACCATGCCGTGGGTCTGCCGCACCCACCTGCGCACGTCCTTCTCGGCCGCCTTGGCGTCGTTGACCTTGTCACGCCGCGCCGGCTTGGCGGTGGTGCGGGTGCCTTCGCTGGCCTTGAACGCGTTGTACAGGGCCAGCCTTTCGGCATGGTGATCCGGGGCGATCACCTTGCCCTTGCCGTCCTTTTTGCCGCTGTAGTTTTGCTGGTCCAGCGCGTCCTTGGCCACCTTGGCCTCGGGTTTGTCGCTGGCCAGGCCGTCGAACCACTGGCGGGTGATGTCGTGGACGCCGGCGTTGCTGTACTGGGTTGGAGTTGCCATTTTGGTTGCCTACGCGCCGCGGGGAATGCGGGGCGGCTAGGGTATGCCGGATTGGCTTGGCGGTCAAGATCCGGTGGCGCGGGTTGGGTCGTTGCGCTTCGTGGCGGAAATGCCTGCCAGCACGCGTGGTTGTGGATTCAGGTCGGATTTTTGAGGGTCGCGGGGACGTGGCGCGATCATGGCGATCGGCCGGGCGCAGCGGGCATTTTGGGGGCGCCGGGAGGGATTGGGGCGTCGGAGCTGGCGACTGCGATCGGCTTGCGTGCGCCGGTTTTGTGGTTGGCGGCGTACGCGGCGCGTGGCAGATGCGGTCGACGTCTTGACAATGCCGGGGGGGGGGGAATAGAATGGGGCTCCACCTCGCTGCCGCTCGCGGGCACAGGGCCTTCGGGCCGGGCGGGAAACGGCGACGGGACGGGGGATGGAAAATGAATGAGAACATGACGGCGGTGCTGATTCCGCTGCTGACCGATGCGACGATTTCGACGACCGGCGGACCAACGAACTCGACCGTGGTCATCGGGCCGGTGCTGAATTTCATCCACAGGGCGTTTTCCATCCAGGCCTTCGCCGACATCTACGAGTTGGGCGGAACCACGCCGACTGTCGACGTCGAAGGCGAGTGGAGCATCGACAAGGTGAGCTGGAGGCCGTTCAGCGCAGATATCGCGTCCTTCAACGCGGCGGCTCTGGATTCTCGCAGCGAATACACAACCCGAGGGAACTTCGGCCCGTTCGTACGCTTCAACGTTCGCTACACCACGCAATCCGGCGCCGGCAATGCACGCCTGACCGTCGTCCTGAACATCCGGTTCGTGCCGGCGGCCGCGTAGCTCCGGCGGCTTTCGGCTTGCGCCCCCGCGCCAGCCGGTCCACAATCAAGACCGGCCCGACCGCACTGTGCGGCCGGCCGCCCCTGGGTGACGCGATGCGCAGCTTCGATCAAAGCAACATGCTGACCCAGTACCAGATCAACGCGCGGCTCGAGCCCTGGCGCGAACCCGACCCTTGGGCGCGCCAGGTGCCGAGCGGGCACGCCTGCCAGAACGGCGGGTCTTGTGGGTGCAAGGGGGCGTGTGGCGGGGCGGGGAGTGCGGATCGGCAGGCGGTGGCGGCGGCGGGTTCGGGGAGGTCGACGGCGATTGAGGTGCCGCGGTCGGCGGCGGAGGTGCGGGCGGAGGCTTTGGCGGAGTTGAGGGGGAATGCGGGGTTTGCTGGCTTGATGGTTGCGCATGGGCAGCGGGGAGAGCGAGACACAACCAGGACTCCCAGGAACCGAGGCTATAAGGCTGACCAATCATCTGGGGACGGAGATGAGTTGTTACTCGGAGACGCTGGCGGCTGGGAGCCTGCCGTTGGATCGTTGAGCGCCAGTCGCAACCCATGTGCCGGCAAGATCTGTCGGGATGGTGCGGTGGTGGGACCGCCACCAAAGTGCGCATGCTGTGCGGAGCCAGGTGCAATCAAGCCCATGTCGGCAGTAGCAAAGACATGCGCTGAACGCGTTTGTCCGTGCCCGGACGGAAAATCATGTGTCGACGTTCCCAAGCACGTTTGGATCAACTATCTGTCGGAATCGGCAAGTCCTACCGACAGCAGCGCGCCATGCGATGTCGTGTCAACAACCGAGTATTCGGCATGCGCCGAAAACAGGGCCGGCGACCCATGTGGGCACGCTGGCGTATGGAGAGTGCCGGGATGCGGCTGCCTAAAGCAGCCATGGAATAACGGATCGTATCCGCCGCTCTGTCCAAGCATACTTCAGGGGGCTGTTAGTGGGACGCTCGGCTTTGATTGCTGCGATCCGTGTCCTGGCGGAATGCCTCTACAGAATGGCACGTGTCACTACCCCAAACAGGTCTCAGGGAGCTGTGGCATCGACCCTGCCTGGTCAGGCGTGGACGAAGCCTACTCGAAGTCAATTGCATACGCGTTGGCGAATGGCCTGCTGTCCGGCGACGATGTGCCTGGCGTGATACCGTGTCCTGTGGGTGGCTGCGCCAACGCACAGTGGTACTGCCTCCGGCCGGCAGAAAAGGGGGCTGCGCGCGTGAAGCCAGCGGCGCAAACGCCGATTGGGCCCAAGTGCTTGCTCGCAGATGGAAATTTGTTCGGAGCAATACTGGTGAAGGGTGGGACAGGATGTGCGGGATAACCCACGCTGGACTGCGGTTCGGGGGAGCCATGCGCGCTGATGCCCACGCCACGTTCAATGCCGCGACGGCGTCCGACAGCGTGGTCGCGCGATTCTTGCCTGCCTCCGGCCGGTCAAGCACCCCAGGTTCGGTGGAAAGCGATAGGGAGAGGACTCGAACTGTTCACTGGCAATTGCGGCCCGGAGTTGTCAAGGACGCACGCCAGCGCTGCCCGGACTTCGGTTCGAGCTGTCGTCGGCCCCCAGCATTTGCGAGTGCGTTGCAAAAATCGATACTTGTAGTGGTGGGCCAGTTTGCACTCGCGTGCCGGGGTGCGGTCGATGGCTTGCCAATGCCTGTCGATGGCGACGCTGCAAAGTTCGAGAATGGTTGTCGTATTTCGCTGGGACCTGAAAAGCTCACTTTGCCGCAGGGGGAGTGCGAGCTCAATGACGTTCAATCGATTGTCGTCACCAATATCGGATCCGACGTATGCGTGCTGAGTACAGTTTCTGCGATGTCGCTTGACGTCGATGTCGCAGTTTGGTCCGGCGCAAAGTGGTTGGACCCAGTCAGCGCTGGTACTGCTGCTGCGCTGGACGAGGCATTGCACCTCCCCGTCGGCGCAGTATTGAAACTGCGCCTCGCCTTTCATGGTTCGAAGTCGGCTGCGGGCGGACATTTTGTCCTGGGCGCGGCGAGTGGGGCAGTTGGGGCTACGCAGGTAGTCCCGGTGCCGTCATTGTCGTGTCTACATGTCGACGCGAGTAGTCGATTGACGGCATGGAGCAAACCAGGAGGCGCTGACTCCGGCTTGACCGTGCGGTTTCGGAACTGCGGGCAGACTGTGCTCACCGCGGAGGCGCCAGTTGTTGAGTCGCTCATTCGCAAGGCCGGTGGGGATTTTTTGCTTGGCTCGGCGACCCTGGATCAGTTGCTTGACATTGGGAGTAGTCCTTGGTCTGGACTACAGTTTGTGCAGCCCGGCTCGCACCTTCTGGTTGCCGCAAAGTACCTCGGCGCAAGCAACGAGAACTTGATCTCGCCAGACACTGTGGTAATACGCGTAAAGACAAATGGCTGTGGCCAGGCCACCGCGCAGCTGTCCGGGTGGACGGTTATGCAGGTTTGCCCGGAGGCCAAACTGACGGTTGCGAAAGATTCACTGCCAGTAGGGTCAAAGCATGCTCTCGACGCAAAGGGGTCCACGGCTGCACCTGGCAAGACGATTACGCAGTTCAAATGGACGGACAAAGGAGATTTCCCGCCCGGCACATTATCTCCAGTTGGACCCAGCCTTGAGACTGCGACCTTGCCATGCGAGGTAACTGGCTCGCAGGAGGTCTGCCTCCACGTTGTGGACAGCGATGGGGTCAAGTCGTGCCTGCCGCATTGCGCACTGCTCCAATGTGGGCCATGATTGGCCCGGTTTCTGTCCGGCATGGACGACGGTCATTTGCCGCGCACTGCGACATCCCACGCCGCGAGGTCGAGCGGCGCTTTTGGAGGAAACTTGAGTTTGACTACCCATGACTCGGTCCTGTTGCAGTACCAAATCAACGCCCGGCTCGAGCCCTGGCGCGAACCCGACCCATGGGCGCGCCAGGTGCCGAGCGGGCATGCCTGCCAGAACGGCGGGGCGCGTGGGTGCAAGGGGGCTTGTGGTGGGGCGGGGAAGGCCGGTGGCCAGGCGTCGGCGGCACCGGCGGGTGCGGGGAGTTCAACGGCGATTGAGGTGCCGCGGTCGGCGGCGGAGGTGCGGGCGGAGGCTTTGGCGGAGATTCGGGCGAATGCCGTAGCGGTATTCGCGAAAATGGAACGTATCGGCGTGTCGGGTGACAGTAAGATCCACACACCTCGCGTTCCGCCAACAGGCGAAGACACCAGTTTTTGGAAAAAGATAGTCTTCGATTTGAGGTACGCCAAGTTTCTGGGAGCGTCCTGCGAACAACTATTGAACACATTTCGAAGTACAAGGGAGTTTCTGTTCAAGGAGTTTGTAGCACTTCAAAGTCGTGAATGCGCAACTCTAGTACAATTGACCTCTGACGAAGCGTGGCTAGCAATTGGCAAGAAGTGCAATCTTGGGTGTGCGACGCCTTGGGCCTGTCAACAAATGTTTGCAGCGAAATGTGGGTGCCCGGTAGATGGCTACGCTTGCATGGGACAATGCATCGGCACCAAGGCATGGAATGCATGGTACGACAATGGAAATGTAAACTTCGAACAGTCGGATGCCGATTGTCCGACGTTTTGGTGGGTAACAGAGACTAAGAACTTCTTCAAGTCACGAGTGTGCAATAAGATTGTGCTTGACGGAATCTTCACTGCAGGCGATGACGCGTTCGTAAAGCCAGCGGGAACGCTTGGCCTGACCAAGTCTGGAGCCGTTGGTGGTAGTCTCTACGAAGAGGTGTACTGGCAGCACCGACAGGCGCTTGCGTGGGCATTGCTAAAGAAGTGTCCATGGACTTCACAGTTGTACTCCTGCGCAGGCAAGGGATTTGACAAGTATCTCGCGCCGATTCCAAAGGCTGAGTATCCAGAGATATTTTGTGCCGGCATGTGTGCGCCGTTGTTTCCAGTACCACCGGCAAAAGCCGGTTGCAACTGCTGGGCCCTCAATGAAATTAGCGCTGGCAAGAAGGCATGGTTTGATCTGGCACTAAACCTCTGTTAGACGTTGAACGCGCCTAGGTCGGGGCTACGCAGGCCATGAATTTTGCACCTTGCACAGTGTTCTTGCTTGGATTGGTATGTTGCGGCAGCGGGTCGCCGCTGCCTAGTTCAGCAGGCGGCCTTGACGTTTCAGTGGTGGCCACCCAGGATCTCGTGCCCGCCGATTCATGCGCTGGTTGCGTGGACTTTGTAGATGCCAATCCTTGTGGCCTGCCCCTTTCCGTGACGTGGGTGAGCGTCAAAGACGGGAACCTCGCTCAGTACCAACGCGCTGTGCTTCTGGTCAGCGGAGGGATTGCTCAGTCCATCACGTGGACGATTGAGTCAATGCCAATTGGCGGGAACGCAGTCTTGCTGTCAACTTCAGCAACGTCCGCGGTTTTGGCCAGCACGGGATCGCCCGGCACCTACGTTGTTTGTGCGACATCGACCTGCGGCCAATACGCGACCAAGGCCTGTGCTAATGCCGCTGTATTGCCTAGCCTCGTGGTAGTCTTTGAGTATGCAGATGCCGATGGGGTGCCGTGCAAGAATTCAGGGTCTGCTGCGAAGGAGTTGCACGTTGCGCTGGCAGGTATTCCGGGATCAGTGGAGGGAAGCGATACTGATTGCGACGGCCAACCTGATCCGTGGTACACCCCGATTGACCTTTGGTTCGGCAACAAGAGTGTGGCCTGGGGCGCAGCATCCGCCGCCAACCCGGCGTTTCTTGAGGCTGACGCTCTACCATTTGGGTTCCATTTCCAAGCGGCGTCGATCGCGCCAACCACCCCTGATGTCTTTGTTGGTATTCGCAATCCACATGGCCCAACGTCGGCGAGCGTAGTCGCCCGCTTCTATTGGTCTGGCGGCCTCATTGCACAGGCACAGCGTGAACTACTGCCAGGTCAGTTCTGGAATGTTGGCCGGGCGTCGTTTGGGCAGCTCGGTATTGGCCTGCCGCCGAAGTTTGTAGGGTGCAAATCTTCGATAGCAGGCTGTGGTATTCAAACGTCTCAGGGTACCCTTTGCATTGTGAAGTGCTTCAAGCCGGGCGCCAATGGGATGGGCGCTGTTGCATCGTGCTGCCCAGCTTCGCCATAGCTGCCGCCAACGCACCCTTCTGCCTACCTCCCCCCCGCCAGCGCCCCATAGTTCACCCGCTCCCCCTTGCGCATCTCCCGCTCGGCCTCAATCACCCCCAAGGTCTCCTCCCCCACCTGCGTCGGATACACCCCGGAAAAACACGCAAAACACCCGGCCACCTCCCGGTACACCTCTTTCAAATCCTCCAGGCTCTGGTACACCACGGCATCGGCCTCGATAAAATCCCGAATCTCGTCCAAGGTATGATTCGCGGCAATAATCTCCTTCCTGGTCGCCATGTCGATCCCATACACGCAGCGATGCAGAATCGGCGGCGCCGCCGAGCAAAAATACACCTCGGCCGCCCCGGCATCCCGCAGCAACCGCACGATGTGCTTGCTCGTCGTGCCCCGCACGATGCTGTCGTCGACCACCGCGACCTTCTTGCCGGCCACCACCTCGCGGATCGGGTTCAGCTTCTGCCGCACCAGCCGCTCGCGCTCGACTTGCGACGGCACGATGAAACTGCGGCCCACGTGGTTGTTCTTGGTCAGGCCGCGCCGGTACGGAATCCCCAGCTCCTCGGCGAGGCCACTGGCCGCGAAATAGGCGCTGCTCGGCACGTCAATCACGATGTCGGGCTGCAGCCCGGCTTCCCGCACCCGGCGCGCCAGGAGTTTGCCGGCCCGCACCCGCTCGCGGGCGACCAGCGTGCCGTTCATGTTGGCGTCCTCGCGCGCGAAGTAGATGAACTCGAACGCGCAAAAGCTGCCGCACGCCGGCTTGGCCCCGCTACTGTGCACTTGCCCGTCTGGGGTCACCAGCACCGCTTCACCCGGTGCCAACTCGCGCACCAGTTCGTAGCCCAGGTAGTCGAAACACGTGGACTCGCTGGCAAAAGCGTAGCGCGGATAGGTAGTCCAAGAGCACTTCGCCTTGAACGGCCCGCAGCCAAACGCACCCATCGAGCCCCCCGCGCCCCGCCAGACCCTCCGGCGCGAGCGCAATCGTGACTGTGCGCCGCTGTGTTCGGGCTGTCAACGGCCGAGTTTTCGTGCCGCGAACAGACCCGTCCCGCCCAGCGCCAGCAAGCGCCTCTGCGCCGCCAGCCCCGAGCACCCCGACCACCAAGTCCAGACCGTTTTCGCGCGCCGGGCCGTGCTTCCGTGCCCTACGCTGCCCAATCCAGTTGAACCGGGTCGTCCACGCCGTCGAACCTGTCGCCCGGCGTCTCGTCCACGTCGTCATCAAAGGTCCCCGGCGGTCCACGAATGGCGATCACATC
>CAXRHS010000286.1:0-6316 GCA_964230235.1 Myxococcota bacterium | reverse complement strand
TCGCCGCTGGTGCACAAGTTGGCGTCGTCGCAGGGCGCAGTAATGGCCTGGCTGTTGCACAGCCCGGTCGTCACGTTGCAGCTGTCCTGCGTGCATACGTTGTTGTCGTCGCAGTTCTTGTTGGCCTTGGGCGTGCACTTGCCGGCGTTGCAGGTGTCGTCCAAGGTGCACGGGTTGCCGTCATTGCACAGCGCGGTGGTGTTGGCGTTCAGGCAAAGGCCGGTCTTGCTGTCGCAACTGTCGGCGGTGCAGGCGTTGCCGTCGTCGCAGTTCTTGGCCTTGCCCGTGCATTTGCCGGCCACGCACGCGTCCAGCGTCGTGCACAACTGGCCGTCGTCGCAGCCACCGGCGTTGAGCAACGTGTTGACGCACTTGTCGGTTGCGGTGTTGCACGAGTCCGCTGTGCACACATTGCCGTCGTCACAGCCGATGGTCTTGGCCACGCAAGCGCCCGTTGCCGAGCAGGTGCCGGCCGTGTTGCAGGGCTTGCCGTCATCGCACAGGGTGCCAGCCAGGGCGATCTTGTTGACGCACTTGCCGACCAGGCAGCTGTCGGTGGTGCACGGGTTGCTGTCGTTGCAAACGGTTGCCGCATTCAAAAGCGTGCACGCGCAACTCGAGGTGCCGGCGGTGCAGGCGCCGCCTTTGCACTGGTCGCCGGCCGTGCACTTGTTGCCGTCTTCGCACGCGGCGCCGTCCTGGTTGGTGTAGGCGCACTTGCCGGTTGCGCCGTCGCAGGTGTTGGCGGTGCAGGGGTTCTGGTCGTCGCACAGTACAGCGGTACCGGCGCACTTGCCGTTGGCGCACAGGTCGCCAATGGTGCACAGGGTTCCGTCGCTGCACGGCGCGCTGTTGAGCTTGGTCGCGCACTTGCCGGCCTGCGCATCGCAGAAGTCGTCGGTACAAGCGTTGCCGTCGTTGCAGAGCAGCGGCTTTCCGGGCACACACTTGCCCAGCGCGCAGGTGTCGTTGGTCGTGCAGATATTGCCGTCGCTGCAGGTGGCGGCGGTCGGCAGGTTCACGCACGCACCTAGCTTGGCGTCGCACGAATCGGCGGTGCACGGGTTGCTGTCGTTGCAGGCCTTGGCAGCGCCGGCCACGCACTTGCCGTTGGCGCAGGCGTCGTTGTCGGTGCACGGGTTGTTGTCGGTGCAGCTGCCTGCCGCGGGAGCGGTCGCGCACTGGCCGGTCGCGCTGTCGCACTGGTCGGTCGTGCACGGATTGTTGTCGTTGCAGACCAAGGGCTTGCCAGGCGTGCACACCTTGTTGGCGCACACGTCGCCGGTCGTGCACTTGCTGCCGTCTTCGCAGGTCGCGGCGTTGGCGGCGTGCACGCAGCCAGCTTTGGCGTCGCACTTGTCGTCCGTGCAGGGGTTCTTGTCGTCGCAGCCGAGCGCCGCGCCGGCGACGCACTTGCCGTTGGTACACTTGTCGCCGGCCGTGCACACGTTGGCGTCGGCGTCGCAGGGCTTGCCCTCGCCCGCGGGTGCCGGGCCGCACTTGCCGGTCTTGGGCTCACAGACGCTGGTCACGCAGGCGACGGTGCCGGGTGCGCAGACCACCATCGTCTTGGTGTCCACCTTGCAGGTGTGGGGAATCGTGTTGGTGTCGCAGAAAAGCGTGCCGTTGCACAGGTCGCCATCCTCCAGGCCGCCGCAGTCGGCGTTGGTCTGGCACACGCACAGGTTCTTGCCCGACACGCACTTGCCATTGGCGCACGCATCGCCTTCGGTGCACGCGCTGCCGTCTTCGCACGATTCGGTGCTGTTGGCGTGGGTGCAACCGGCTTTGGGATCACATTCGTCGGTGGTGCAGGCGTTGCCGTCGGCGCACGCGACGGTGGCTTCTTTGGCGATGCCGACGCAATTGCCGTCGGAACAACCGTCAAAATCGGTGCACTCGTTGCCGTCGCTGCACGGGGCTGACGCGTCGGCGTGGGTGCACCCGGCGGTGCTGTCGCAGGCGTCGCTGGTGCACGGGTTCTTGTCGTCGCAATCCACGGCTTTGCCGACGCAGCCTTTGTCGCCGCAGACGTCGCCTGCGGTGCACGCGCTGCCGTCGCTGCAAGGGGCGTTGGCGGGCTTGGCGCTGGTGCCGCAGGTGCCGTCGAGGGGATTGCACGCGCCCGTCATGCACGGGTCGGCGACGTCGCACACTTTGGCCGCGCCCGCGCCGCACTTGCCGCCAGCGCAAACGTCGCTCGTGGTGCACAAGTCACCGTCTTCGCACTGGTTGCCGTCCTGTGCAGTCGCGGTGCAGCCGGCGGCGGCGTCGCACGCGTCGGCCGTGCATGGGTTCTTGTCGTCGCAGGCGACCGCTTCGCCGCCGCACTTGCCGCCTTTGCAGGCGTCTGCGCTGGTGCACACGCTACCGTCGCTGCATTCGGTGCCGTCGGCAAAATCGGCGTGCGTGCAGGCGCCGGTGGCCTTGTCGCAGTTGTCGGCGGTGCACGGCAGCTTGTCGTCGCAATCGGTCGGGGCGCCGGCCTCGCACTTGCCGGCTTTGCACGCATCGCCTTTGGTACACTGGTTGCTGTCGGCGTCACATACGCTGGCGTCGGCCTTGTCGGTAGCGGTGCAGCCTTTGGCCGGCTCGCAGGCGTCGTCGGTGCACGGGTTGCCGTCGTCGCAGGTGGTCACGCTGGCACCGCCGCAGGCACCGTCTTTGCAGGCGTCGCCGCTGGTGCACGCATTGCCGTCGTCGCAGGTGCCGGTGTTGGCGGCGGTGACACAGCCCGACTTGGGGTCGCAGCTGTCGGTGGTGCACGGGTTGCTATCGGCGCAGGTCGCTTCGTCGGTCTGACCATCGCAGTCGTCGTCCAGGCCGTTGCAGGTCTCGGCGGCGGGCGCGGGGGCGGTACAGGGGCCCAGTCCTTTGTCGGTGCAGGTTCGGGTGCCCTTGCAGGTGCCGGCGTCATTGGCGTTCTCGCACGCGGTCGAAAGCGCGGCGGAGACGGCCTTTTCGTTGCAAGTGCAGGTGCCCGGCCCAGTGTCGCCGGCCTTGTCCGGCGCCTTGATGCAGCGCTGGGCTTTGGCACCGGCTTCGTCCGCCATCTCTTTGCACGCAAAACCAGTGCCGCAGTCGGCATCGACCTTGCAGGCATTGGCGCAGTACGAGCCCAGCGCCGGGCCATAGCTGACGCACGCTGAGCCCTCTCCGCACTCCAAGCTGGCCGCGCACGGGTTGCACAGCGTCGAACCCGTCGGGCCACCGCCATCGGTCGGGACCACGTCGCCCGCGCCGCCACCGTCTTCGGGCGCGCCGCCGTCGCCTGCCGTGTCTTCCGGCGTCACGGTGGTGTCGCTGTTGCCGCCGGTGTCGTCTGGGGTGACCGCCGCGTCTCCGTCTGCGCCGGTGTCGACCGGATCGATGCCGTCGCTGTCAGCGCCGGTGTCGTTGGCCGTTGCAGCGTCATCCGAGCCGCTGTCACCGCCCGCTGTATCGCCCGCCGATCCGGTATCGCCCGCCGATCCGGTGTCGCCCGCCGATCCGGTGTCGCCCGCGGTGCCCTGGTCTGGGGTTGCCGCCACGTCGCTCGATCCGCCGCCAGTGCCATCGACCGAGACGGCGACATCAGCGCCGGCACCGCCGGTTGCATCTTCGCCACCCGTTCCAGCGGTGTTGCCGTCCTCACCGCAGGCGGCAGCCAGGGCGCACACCGCGATCACGGCGGCGCAGCGGCTCGCAAACGAGAAGCGCGCACTCGCGCCAAAACAAGGCCATGAATTCATGGTGATTCTCCGTCAGATTCCGTGGGCGGACTGCGTCAAATGCGCGCGTGCCGGGTCGCCCAGCGTTAAGCGCCACCCCCGCGACGCTCCACGCAATTTTGGGCTGCGCTGGGGCCGTGGGCCACCAACCCGGCACACTCATACACGATTGGGGCAGGCCGGCGCAAGGTGAAGGCAACCCGCATGTGGCGCAAATTCCCGCGACAGCGGCCAGCGCAACCGATCGGCAGCGTTGAAGCCGGGACGCAGCTGGGTGGCGACGGCGCCGGTGCCGACAAGGCGCCAGGCGCAGCCAAATGCGGCGTTCAACCGCCCTGGGGTTTCGCCCGCCAGCGTTTGGTCGCACTATGCCGGCCGCGGGCCTGGGCGGATTTGGGTGGCGACGATGAAAACGGCTATGGCATGGGTGTGGTTGGCGCTCGCGGGCGTGGCGTGCACCCGAACACCGCCGCCGCCCGCAAAGGCAAGCGCAAAGGCCGCTGAGTCCGTCCAAACCGCCGTACAGCGTCCCGTTGCCCCGCCGACCGCGGCGACCGCCAGCGCGTCGGAATCGATGCCCGAACTGCCGACACCAACCGCTGCAGTTGCCCTGCCGCCCGAAGGTGCGCTGGTTGGCTTGCGCGATGGGCCCACCTGGTTGAACGCCGTCGGCGAGTGGCTTCGCCACGTGGACCCTGCACTGCCGGCTGCAGGGTCGGGCACCCTGATCGGTGCGGCGGAGGCTCCGGCCTTGTGGCTCGCACAGGCCGACCGTGCCGCGGTGGCGTGGCCAGCGGCCGATCTTGCCTGGCGGTTTGGCGCCGACGGGTGCGGCGTCTTTGTGCCGGCGACGGCGACCGAACTAGCGGCGGCACCGTGCAGTGCAGCGGACGAAGCGGCCGCCACCCTCCAAGTTGGTTTGCTTGCGCTCGCGCGCCCCCCGCTTGCCGCCGGTCTGCGCATCGACATGCTGGCCGTCCAGGGCTCCGGCGCGGACGCAGTCGTCACGGCCACGGTGGCGTTGCCCGGGTGGCGCGCCCGCTGGCAAGTACGCGGCCATGCAAACGGCAGACTGCTCGCACTCGCGTGGCCCAGTGCCAGCGCCGAACTGACCCGGCGCGGCGCCGACTGGCAATTGAGCCGCAGTGGCGTGGTCCAGTTTGGGATTCGGTTCGGCGCGGCCGCTCGGCAAGTGGGCGGCGCGGTCCTGCAAGTGCCCTACGACGGCGGGGGCGATCCCCATGTGGCATTGGCCGGTGCGGCTCAAAAGGCGGGACTGCTGCCGCTCGGCCCAACCGTCATCGTTTTGGACTGGCAACCGCCGCGCTTGCGGCTCATGGCTGCTCAGCGCGCGGTCCTGGCCCCACCGCGCGACCTTGGCGCTGGCGCTGCGGTGCGGACCGTGGTCCCGGCGGCGCCTGCGCTGGCGCGGCCGGTTGTGCTGTCGCACCAGACCGCGACCGTGGCGCTCGCACAGGCCCCGGCAGGCTGCATCGAAGCGCTTTTGCTCGGCGACGCCCTGGACGACCGCGGTCGGCCGCGCCCGGGCGCCTCTGTGGCGGTGATTCGGCGCTGCAGTTCGGCCGACCCTACGTCGCGCGGTCCGGCGGAGCCTGATAGACCTTGAGCCGCGGACCGCGGCCATCCTGGCCCATCCCCACGGCTTTGAGCAACGCCGACTCGGGAACGCGCCCCAGAGCGGATGCCAAGGCCTGGCCCATCCCGCAATGGCGCTCGGCCAAGGCGGCAAGCGCGGTCGCCGCATCCGCGATGGGCAAGCCGCGAAAATGCCAATAGGTATCGTCCGCACCGGCCGCGTCATCCAGGTCGCAACGCTGCCACACGTACCCGGCACGCGCGTTCGGCAACGCCGCGACAGCTGCCGCAAGCTCCGGCGGCAGGGCGGGTGCAACGGCGGCGGGCCCTTCGAGGTAGTGCCGCCAGCGCACCGTCGCGCTGCCGGTCGACCACTGACCGCCGACCATGGCGAGCGAGGCAGCGCTGCGAGCGGTTCCGATGAGGGCCGCCAGCGGACGGCGTTCGACGTAGAAGCGCCGGTTCTCCGGTCCGTCGGCCGGCCGCTCCACGCCAAGGTGGATGGCCGTCGGCACCTCGCGCTCGCGGCGCAAGCGCTCTAGGACCTCGCGCACTTGCGCGGGCGCATCGGCGCAGCGCAGCCAGGCGCCCAGGTCGGCCCAGGGAGAGCGGCCGAACGCTGCCACTGGCACGCCCACGATGTAGCGCCGCGAACACAACTGTCCAGGGCGCATCGCGACCGACGCCTCGACCGAAAGCGCAGGCGTTCCGTCGCTGACCAGGCGGGGCCGCTGGGCGACAAACGCCGCACAGGCGTCGAAAAGGCCGACGTCATCGGCGCGCTCGGGCTGACCGTCGCAGATCAGTGACGCGAGCAGGTGGCGGCGGTGAGGCGTGAGCGAGTGCAACGCCAGGGATCCAACGCCGTTCTGGCCGGCGCATGGCGCGTCATTTCAGCCGCCGCAGGGCGTGCGGATCACGACGCGCAAACCAAGTCCAGCAAACACCGAATGGCGCTGTGCTTACCGCGAAGGGCGAAGCATCAACCGCTCAATTGCCGGAGCCGAGCA
>CAXRHS010000285.1:0-5257 GCA_964230235.1 Myxococcota bacterium | reverse complement strand
GTCAGCGCAGCGTCGTCTTCGATGAACAGCAGGTTCACCATCAGGCGGATCACCTCGCGCGGGGTAAAGTGCTCGCCGGCGGTCTCGTTCGACAACTCGGCGAACTTGCGGATCAGCTCCTCAAACACTGAACCCATTTGGGCGTTGCTGACCCGGTCGGGGTGCAAGTCGATGCCGGCGAACTTCTCGGCCACCTTGTAGAGCAGCCTGGCCTTGTGCAGCTTGTCAATCTGCTTGTCGAATTCGAAGTTCTCGAAGATGTCGCGCACCGACGGCGAAAAGCCCTGCACGTAGGCGCGCAGGTTCTCGCCGACGTTGTCCTGGTCGCCGACCAACTGCTTGATGTCCAACTTCGCCGCGTTGTAGAAGTGCTGCTTGGACTTGCGCAGCATGAACGGCTCGGGGTTCAGGCCCTGGCTGATGCGAAGGGCAAACTCGGCCAGCACGTCGTCCCGCGTCGGCGCGAGCACGCAGTCCAGGCGGCGCAGCACCGTAAAGGGCAGGATGACCTTGCCGTATTCGTGCGGCTTGTAGTCGCCCCGCAGCAAGTCGGCGACAGACCAGATGAACGAGGAGAGGGCTGGGTCGCTCAAGGTGGAAATCCTGCGACCGCCAGTCTGGCACGGTCTGCCGACGAGCGTAGACCGCACGATGCTGGGCGGCAAGCCAGGGGCACCGCGTCACGGAACGGTGCCCAAAACGAATCAAGCTAGTTCGGGAGAGCCTGCGCCGGCCTTGAGAGGCTACTTTACCCCCAGCCGAAAGACCCCGTCCCAACCCGCATCCGGTGGCAGTGCCTGATACGCAACGCACCGATCGCACAGGACCTGTGCCGGTCCGTCTGCGGGAAGAAGCGCCAACACCTGCCTGCACAGCCCCGCAGCCGCTGCAAACTCGCCGGCGAGATACGCCTCAAACGCTTGGGTGTGCAAATCGGCCGCCTGGCGCAGCGCCGCATCCGAGCCGTGCTTGAGCGCCATCAGTTCGTGCACCGTCACCGCCGTTACCTTGCCCTTGACCGCCAACCGGTCGACCGGCCGCGCCACCACCCGCGACGCGACGATGTTGCGGGTGGTGTCGCCGATGAGGATGCGGGTGCCGTAGACCTTGTTGGCGCCTTCGAGCCGGCTCGCGAGGTTGACCGCGTCGCCAAGGGCCGTGTACTCCAGGCGGTCGTTGCTGCCGATGTTGCCGACGACGACGGCGCCGGTGTTGATGCCGATGCGGCAGTGCACGCCGGCGAGGCCCTTGTCGCGCCAGCCGGCCTGCAATTCGCGCATCTTGGCCTGGCAGCGCAGTGCGGCGACGCAAGCGGCGTAAGCGTGGTCGGGGTAGGGGTTGGGCGCGCCCCAAAACGCCATCACGCAGTCGCCGATGAACTTGTCGACCGTGCCGTCTTCCTGCAGCACGATGGCGGTCATGGCGCTCAGGTACTCGCCCATCCACTCGACCAGGTCCTCGGGCGGCAGCGACTCAGCGACAGTCGTAAAGCCAGCGACGTCGGCGAAAAACACGGTTAGAACCTCGCGCTTGCCGCCAGGTCGCGCTTCGGCGCCCGAACGGAGCACGGCGCGCACGACTTCGGCAGGGACATACTTGCGAAACGAGCGCAGGCTGGCGCGCATCCCCTCAAAAGCACTGCCCAGCTGCTGCAACTCACGCACCGGGCTTTGACCGGCGGCCGGGGCTTCCAAGTCCAGGTTGCCGATGGCGGCAGAGAGCTCTGCCAGTTTTCGAACAGGCCGGGTAACGGCGGTCGCCAGCGCCCACGCGAGCGCAATGGCGGCCAATGCACACAAAAGCCCGACCAACAGTTGCTGGCGCAGGCTGGCGTTGGCGTCGCGCAAAAGCTCGTCGGCCGGGACCGTCAGACACAGCAGCCAGTGCAGGCCCTCTTCCGCGCCGATGCGGCGCACCTGCGCAAAGTGCAGGCCCTTCGCGCCGTCGAACTCGAACTGCAGCGGTCGGTTCGGATCGGGGGTCGCGGACTGCAGGTGCTGCATGACCGCGCGCACGCGACCATCCTTGATGCGTTCTGCCGGCACGAACTGAGCGCCACCGCCGGGCGTCACTTCGCTCAGCCAATGGGGCTCAGGGTGTGCAATCACGCGGCGGTCGCCGTTCTTGCGTTGCTCGACCACGAACGCGCCGGCCTGGTCGGCCAGTGCCAGGCGCGCGAGAAACCCGCTCAGCGCATACAAATCGAAGTCCGCCGAGAAGACCCCCAGCAGCTTGCCATCGCTACCCGTGACCGGGGCGGCAAAAGTAATGCCCGGCACGGACAGATCCTCGTAAGCCGCCAGGAACAAGTAGCTTTCGGTCCAGGTCGGTTTGCCGGCCTGCAGTGCGGCCTTGTAGTACGGCCGCGGCCGCGGGTCGCGGTCGTCCATGTTGGCCTTGCGATCCAGTTGCACCCAGGTACCGTCTTTGCGGGCAAAGTCGCTCAACGTCAGGTGGCCATCGCTGCCGCGATCCAGGTAGCGGATGCTCAGGTTGCCCTTGGAGCCGCGCACGGCGTGGCAATAGGACCCGTCGCGCTCAAACGCAAACGACAAGTAGCTCAGGCGCGGGCTCAAAGCCAAAGCCTCGTGGAACAGCGGCGCCAGTTTGCGACAGTCGTCGGCCGGCAACAGCCCGCCGCCCAGCAGCCGCGCGTGCCACAGGCCTTGCAGGGAGGCTTCACCGAGCACAGCGCGAATCTCGGCTTGCACACGCTCGGCCTGCTGGTCGAGCACTTGCAGCGCCAGTTTTTGCGCCGCGCTTTGCGCCGCCCGGTGCGACAGCACCACATCCACGCTGCCCACCATCAACACCAGGGACAGCACCACGCCGATCAGCAGCGTGCGAAAGCCGATGCGAATACGCGGGTTGTCGGCGGCCGTCGTGGACATGGAACCGGTCGCCGCGAGCCACTGCGCGGTGCGTCGACCATAACGCGCGCGCGGCGAGCGGGCAAATGGGATGGGGCGTGAAGGGTACGGATCGCCTAGTGGGGGTGCGGAGGCACTCGCGGACAACTTCCGCAATTACGAGTAGTTCGTGCTGACTCCGGCGGCCCATGCTGCGAACCAGTTCAAGAAAGCCCAGTGTGGGCGGGCTGGGTGTTCGTTTGTGATTGCCTAGCCTTGCGGAGGAAAGGCTTTGTAGTCGGAGGCCCTGCCTTTTGCCGCTCATGCCTGGGAAAGCGGTGAAACACAGGTAAAATGGACGACCTTGCCCTGGCGGACGAATTCGTCGGCCGCATGGAGGGGGCTTGGCCATAGCGCAATCCGGAGCGCCAGACTGCCGCCCTGCCCGCAAGCAACGCTCCTTGCCTATCGGCACGAAACGCGGGACAACTGCCAGCGTCGCGGCGGGAAGCCCGCTGAACCCAAAGCGTCCCCACCCCATGCAACTCGAACTCGCCTGGCTCGGCAATCGCGAAAAAGACGCCCTGGAGGGCACGGCAGCGCGCCTGATTGCGCTTTTGCGTTCAGGCGAACGCAACTGGCGCCAGCCGTGGGTGCGGCTACTGCACCGCGGAGCCAATGGTCGGCCCTACCGAGAGGGTACGCAGAACCTGCTGAACATGTTGCGCTTCAACAGCTGCGACTGGTACAGCGAGGCGATGCTGGCCCGCTACGGGGCGCAACCGCTGCCTGGGCAAAGGCCGACCCTACTGTGGGGCGTGTTCAATGCCGCGACCACCGAGCAACCGGGCGAGCGCCTCTGGATCCGCACCTCGCTCGTCTACAACCGCGACCAGGTCACCGGTGGTCGGCTGCCGCAGCGCCGCAAGCCCTACCATCCGCGGCAGGCGAGCAGCGGTTTTGACGAGCTTGTATTGCTGGAATTCGTCGGCCGCAGCGGCGCGCGCATCGGCTACGGGGGCGACAGTGCGTACTACCGTTCAGACACGGACGAAATCCAAGTACCAGAACGTTCGCGGTTCATGACCGACCAGGACTTTTGGGCCACGGTTCTGCACGAACTGGCGCACTGGACCGGTCACCACAGCCGGTGCGACCGGGACCGGGCCCGCGCCTGGGGCGACTACGTCTATGCCATCGAAGAGTTGGTGGCCGAGTTCACGGCCGCCCAGTGGTGCGCGCGGTTTGGCGTGTCCGGCCTGGTTGGCTCGCATGGGTCGTACTTGCGCAGCTGGGCCGGTGGCTTGAGCCGCCCGCACCAGGGCGTGGACCGCGACGGCGACGTCGATTCCGCCTACTTGCAGCATTGGGCCGATGAGCTGGAACGTGAGCCGCCTGACTGGGTCCTCAAGGTCGTGCGCCAAAGCACCCACGCGGTGGCCTGGCTGGACAAGCACCTGCGCCGACTTGATGCGCCACCGCCGCCTTGACGCCGCGCCCGGCGGACCGGCCTGCTGGTGACAGCGAGTGGCCAAAGCATGAACTTTGTGAGGTCGAGCAGCGTGCGGGCAGATCGCGGGCACGCCCAGTCCGACCGACCGCGGCGCAGCCGCCGTGCCCAGACCGAAGGGGCGAGGACGCAAGCCGCGAGATGCCCGCAGTCTTGGGCATGAGCGAAAGGAGCCTTGGCGACACCCTTTCGGGGGACACAGGCAGAAACGGTCGGCAGACGCACTCGCTAGCGGTCCCCCGGCAGCACCGGCACCGTCACCTCAAACAACGCTCCGCCGCCCGGTGCGTCGTGCACGGCAATTTCGCCGCCCATCGACAGCACCACCCTGCGGGTAATCGTCAGGCCCATGCCCATGCCGCGGCCGGGCCCCTTGGTGGTGAAAACGGCTGGAAAATGCGCCCGCGGTCGGCTTCGGCAATGCCGTTTCCGTTGTCAGCGATGGTCAGGTGCGCGTAGCCGTCTTGCACGCGACCGGCAACCGTTACGCGGCCGCCGTCCTCTGGGGTCGCCTCGATGGCGTTTTGCACCAGGTTGGTCAATGCCTGGTGCAATTCTTCCGGCACGCACAGGATCCACGCCTCGCCGCTCAGTTGCAGGGAAACCGCCGCAGGTCGAGCAATGGCGGGCTGCACCATGGCCACCACATCGCGGGTGGCCTGCCAAAACTCATGCTGGCGTCTTGTTCGCGCCATGCCCTCGCGGCTATACCGGCCGAGCAGGTCAACGGTATGGCCAATGCGCCGCAGGCCAGCCTGGGCCGTCTGCGCCATCTTGTCGACGCGGGTGTGCAGCGCGCGCAGCCGGGAGACGTCTTCGTCGCCGAGCGGCTTGCCAAGACTGCTTTCGACCACCTGGGTCACCGTCGCCATGTCGAGTACGATCCGCTGCACCGAAT
>CAXRHS010000284.1:0-2927 GCA_964230235.1 Myxococcota bacterium | reverse complement strand
GGTTGGGGCTGGTGGTTGCGCTGTCGGTGGCGCCGCCGGTTGCCGCACACGCTGCAAAAAAGCCGCGGGTGCAAGTGCTGGCGTTCGCTCAGGGCGGCTGCAACCCGCAAGCCGTGCGCGCGACCGCCAAGAAGTTGCGGGGCGCGATCACCCGCTGCGTGGCCCAGGCGACCGGCAAGCACACTTGGACCATGGCTTCGTCCAAGACGGGCAAGGCGACGCAACTCAAGGGCCGTGGCGAGTTTGCCCCCGAGGTCGTGCGCTGCATTGAAGCGCGCGTCGAGGCGGCGACCTGGCCCAAGTCCGCATTCTGCGATATGGAAATGACAGTCGTGGCCAACGAAGCCACCGGGAGACGCCCATGCAAGCACGCACCCGCAACACCTTGCCCCTGTGGCTCGCTTTGTGCGCGGCCTGCGGCTCGGAAGCCCCTCCTGCAGCCGCGCCGCCGGCAGAGTCCAAGCTCGTCGCCAACGGCACGCTGACGGCCAACGCAGCGACTGGTGCGATCGCCTTGGACTATGCGGGCCTGCCAGTCACCATCGCCGCAACCCACCGCCTGGCCAGCGACGCCAAAGGCTACGGCTGCTTTACCAAGGTCACGCTGGCAGTGGAAAAGAAAGACGGTTCCTGCCGGTTGGAACTGGTGTTCTCGCCATCGACGAGCGGCCCCAAGCTGACCAGCGGCAAGCTCTACGCCGTCAAGGCGCAAATGAGCGACGGTCAGGTCATCGGCCTGCTCAAGTGCGCTGGAATGCCCGACGTCGACAAGGCGACCAAGGAGCGCGTCTTTGAGGTCATCGAGGGCAATACGACCTTGAACTTGCAACCGCTCGGCCCCGGCAAAGCCAACCAGAAGACCTACAAGCTGTCGGGCCAGAAGCTGCAGTTGTCCGGCAACCTCGACCTCAAGAACCTCGGCACCAAGCTCAGCTTTGCTACCGCCGGCTGGTCCCTTGAAGGCGGCTTCGAGTCCATCGGTGACCCCACTGGCGATTGCGGCGGCGGCGCGCCCAAGACCGGCGCCAGCCAGTGCGACAAGGCCGGCAAGCCCGGCGAGAACCCGGGCGAGACCTTCCGGCGCGAGACCCGCCCGTTCCGCTGCGAGGCGGAGACCGAGGACTACGACCTTGGCGAACTGTGCGGCAACGACGCCATCTGGATCATCGACTGGCGCAACTGGGCCAAGACCGACCTGCTCAAAAGCATCGACGGCGTGCGCGGCAGCTTCAAGGGCAAAAGCATCGGCGTGGCGGTGGTAGTCGTCGAGGGCAACACCAAGATACCGGTCGAAGATCCGCCCGGATCGGGGACCTTCAAGCCACTGGGCCCTGCGCCGGCAGCCACCGAGTGCCAGGCTATCGCGACAGAAAACAACGTGCCGCAGGACGTGGTCATGCTTTTCGACAAGGAAAAGCAGCTGACCTACCAGGGCAAAAAGCTCACCAGTTCCAAGTACATTCCGGCCATGCTCTTCGCCAAGCCCGACGGCACCATCGTCAAGATCCTGCCAGAAGCCGACGGCAAGGCTCCCGGCCTGTCTGACATGACCGGGGCGATCCAAGCGGTGCTCGACGCTCCGTAGCTTCGATTACGGAATGGTCGGGCTAGCGGCCGCTGCCGGCTCGACCGCGTCGGTGTCCGTACCCTTGGCGGGCAGCGGCTTGGGCGCGGGCAGCCCCTTCTTCGACCGCATCTCATCGAGCGCGACGCCCAACTCCGTGGCGCGGCGCATCCGCACGTCCGCCAGCTTGTCCAGGCGCGCCCGCAGCTTGGCGATGCCTGGGGCTGGCACCCTGCCCTCCAACTTGGCCAGTTCGTCCTCGGCCGCGTCGAGATCGCCGGTCTCCATCAGCAATTCGGTCAGGCGCGCCGGACCGCCGACCAGGCTGGCCTGCGGCCGCGTCCCAGGCCGCACCTTGGGCCACAGCGCGCTCGGCGGCGCAACCAGCGCCAGCTTGCCGCGAAACCGTGGCACGGGTTCTACCAGGACGACGCCACGGGCTTCGACGCCCACCCAGTGCATCGCGTCGTCAGTCGGCAGAGGCGACAACCACGGCTGATCGCCGCGCACCAGGTCCACCGCGTCCGGCAGATTCCATTCGTCCCAGCCAGGCTTGCCCGGACCGTCGTCGCGCAACACCCGCAGACCGGCGCGCGCCAGGCAGCCATTGTGGGGCTTCTTGGCGTGGACGACCCCCAAGCCGGCGCTGTCGTGCATCCATTGCAGCGCGAACACCCCGGTCGGCAGCGCAGTGCGTGTGATCTGACCGCTGGCGGCGCCGAAGCGGCCTTCGTTCTGGATGACCGGACCCATGACCTGGGCGCGATAGCGGGTGTTGGGCGAAATGGCGGCGAGCCGCGGCACCCGCTGATCGTCGGGCCAGCCTTCTTTGGCTTCGATGGCCGCGGGTTCCTTGGCGCCGATGGCCTTGCGCACCGAGATCCGGCGGGGATTCCGCCACACGGGGCAGCGACCTGCGGGCACCGCAGTGCCGGTCGCCACGATGACGGCCACCGCCCACTGGTCGAGCGGGCCAAGCCCGACGGCGTCCACCACCAGTTCTCCGGGCTTGAGCGCGATCTGGCCGACAGCGGTCGCTTTGGCCTTGTCGGGGTCGATGGCAGACACCTGACCTGGCTCCTGCACGGCGTACAGCCACTGGCCGCCCGGCGAGAACGCCAGCGCCGCCAGCCCGCTGGCTTCAAACACGCGCCGCCGCTCCAGGGTCAGCATGTCGGTCACCAGCACCTTGCTGCCGTCGCTGGTGGCGACTTCCAAGCGGTAGGGCGTGGCCTCCAGGGTCCGCAGTCGGGCAGCGGCCCGGTCGGACGGTGGTGCGGCGTGCGCGGCGGATGCGACGGAAATCGCCCAGACAATCAAGAACTTTTTCATGGCAGGTTGGTTCGGCACAGGCCGCGGGGCG
>CAXRHS010000283.1:0-5567 GCA_964230235.1 Myxococcota bacterium | reverse complement strand
GGGCGCTGGCGGCGACCGTGGCTCCATCCGTGCAACTGCGCACGCCGCCAAGCCTTTCACTTGCCCGGCTGGCTGAATTTCTGCTCGCGACCGGCGACGTCGCCGGGGCCCATCGGCTTGCGGCGGTAGCAATGGGTCGCGGCATCGGCGACCCGACCAGCCGCGACGAGTGGAGCGCGCAGCCGCGCCTGCGCCAGGTGCTCAAGGCAACGCTGCGCGCACCCGCCGCAGGAGCCACACGTTGAGCAGTTTGGCGCCCTCCCCAGCCGGCAATGGCCCACCAGCCCAGCCCAAGGTCCGTTGGCGCACCCGCCTGGCACGGTGGTTCGGGCTTTGCTGTGCGGTCGGCTTGGTGGCACCGCCGTTGCAGTGCTTGCTGCTCAACTGGATCAACCCGCCGGTGACCGGCACCATGCTGCAACGCGTGCTGCAAAGCGGCTGGGACCAGGGTGACTGGTCGCTGCCCGCCTACCAATGGGTCGATCTGGAGACGCTGCCGCGCGGCTTGCCGACCGCCGCGATGTCGAGCGAGGACCGCTCGTTTTTGCAGCACGATGGCTTTGACTGGGTCGCGATCCGTCGCGCCTGGGACCGCTACCGCAATCGGCCGGGTGCGCGCCTGGCCGGTGGCAGCACCATCTCGCAGCAAGTGGCGCGCAACGTGTTCTTGCTGCAACACCGCTCTTGGGTTCGCAAAGGCGTCGAGGCCTGGTACACCGTTTGGCTCGAGTTGCTGGTCCCCAAGCGCCGCATCCTGGAGGTGTACCTCAACATCGCAGAGATGGGTCCAATGACATTTGGCGCTGAGGCCGCCGCGCGACACTGGTTTGGCAAGGCCTCAAAAGACCTGTCTTTTTCGCAGAGCGCCCTGCTGATCGGGCTACTGCCGTCGCCGCGCCGCTGGACGCCCAAGACGCCGCATGTCCAGCGCCGCGCCGCGTGGATTGCCCGCAGCCCGGTCGCTTTTCCCAAGAAGTTGATGCCGGATTCGTAGTGCACCGGCGCCAGAATCGGGCGATCGCAACGGGTGCACGACGGGAACGTGCGAGTTGGCTTGCAAACCGCGAGCTTGCGACCCGGTGACCCGAGAGCGGGCCCATATGCAAAGCCGGCTCGATCCTTGCTGACGCGGACCGCGCCTCAGCGCATCCGGAAGTTGGCCGCAATCGGAACGCCGTCGTGCTGCACGATCTCGACGCTGCGGCCCGGCGACACGGCTTCGCGGCCTGCCGCCTGCTGGGCGCTCTGGGACAACCGCGAAAACCCGATGTTGGTCATGTCGCTGCGGGTCAGCTTCCGCTTTTCGGTCTGCGCCCGCTGCACCTGCGCCACCGCGACAGTCAGTTTGCCGATCGCGGTGTACATCGACCGCACCATCATGCGGTAAACGCGAAGGGACATGGGCGACGGTTGCGCGCGGAAGCGCTCGAGACCTTCGCGGCTCATCACCAGCACACGCACCTCGGATACGGCGCGAATCGTCAAGCATTCAATGCCTTCCTCGAGTGCGCTGACCGAGCCAATCCAGGTCCCGGGGCCCAGCACTTCGAGCGGCATGGCCATGTCGCCGCACTCGACCGAGCTCTGCAACTCGCCTGACACCACCAGCATTGCGCCGATTGCCGGCTTGTTGCCGTCGATGAGGACGGCCCCGCCGCGGTGCCAGCGCTCGGCGCAGGCGTTGATCAGCATTTGGATTTCGCCGTCGTTGGCGTCCTCCCACCCGGGAACGGCGCGCACCTGATTGGGGGTCATCGGTCCTCCGGGGCTGCTGCGTCCGCGATGCGGCCGCCAGATTCAAGCTATTCGTCCTTGCCACCACCGGCAATTCGCTGGAAAAGCTTGCCGAGTTTGCTTGGCGCTGCCGGTGGCTCGGGCGCCGCGGCAGTCGGATGGACAATCCCCAGCACATTCGCGGCAAACGCGTCGACTTTGCGGGCATCGGCGCGCAGACGCCGGACTTGCTGCTGGGCAGCAACCGCGAGAAACCGCACGGCCACCGCAGGCGCATGGCGCTGCAATTCGGCAAATTGGCCTGCGCCCAGCGCAAAAAACACGCACTCCGTGCCGGCCGCAACCGTCATCGGGTGCGAGTCGCCGCCAATCAGTGCGCCTTCGCCAATGATATCGCCCGGCTTGACGCTGCCGACTGCTTCGACGGGGCGACCGGGAGCCGCAAACTCCATGCGGGCAAGGCCAGCCGCGAGCAGATACGCCGTAGAAGCCGCCTCACATTGGCCGAAAACGACCTGATTCGCGCCAACAACGCACCGAAAACAAGAGCCGGCCAGGATCTGCAACTCCTGGTCGCCAAGAGGCGGATGGATGTTGAGGCGATCGACCGCCTCGCGAAAGTCATGGTCCGTCACGGCGACCAGTGCGCGCGGGCCACCGCCTGCGGGCGGCGTCGCAACTGGGGCATGGCCGGGGCTGGTGGCCGAGTGGCCGCCATGGCCTGCCATCGGATCGTAGCCTGGCCGGCTGTGGGCGCCAGTGGACGGCACCGCCGGCCGGGCAGCCGGGGTCATTTGCAGCGGTCGACCATGGGCGGGATCCACAACCGGCCGCGGCGGCGGCGCAACCATTGGTCGTGGCAACGCTGGCTCCAAACCTGGCCGCGATACCGCGCCCGACGGACGCTGATGGCCAGGATCGTACCCAGGCCTGCTCGCCGCGCTGCCGACCTGACCCGCAGGCATGCCCCCAGCAGGAATGCCGCCCGCAGGGATGGCCCGGAAAGTGCCCGAAGGGTTCGCAGACCCCAGCCGCTGTGGAACGGACACGCCAACACTGGGAGTCTGCGGCCGCTGCCCTGCGATCGCAGACCCGCTGTGCGGAAACGGCGAAGCCGAAGGTTGGCTGCGCGCCGATGTCGGTGCCGATACGGGCGCAGACTGTTGGGCCGCAGGGCCACCAATGCGCGAAAAAGGATCCTGCCGCGGCTCGCCTGGATCCATCGCCGGCCGGCTGATTGCGTGCTGCACCGGCTGAGGCTGAAACGGATCGTAGGTTGGCCGACTGGTCGGCACGGGCGCGTAGGTGCCCGAACCAAACTGGGAACGCTGGCCAGCAATCGCGCGACCCAGGGCCGCCGGCTGGGCAGGCGCGTGCGGTTGGCTTGCGGTGGGTTCCGGCCGCCGCGCCGGCGAAAATGGATCGTATTGCGGCGCCGAGGCCGCTGGCGGCTCTGGGTGGCGCGCGCCATAGGGCTGTTGTTGCGCCGGAGGCCCACCGGACTGCGGGCCAGCGCTTGGGCGGCCACGCGCGCCAAAAGGCGAATCCGAACCTGCGCCCGGCGCGCCAGGCCGACTGTGTGCCATCCCGGGCCCAGGCTGTCGCAGCGCCGTACCCGAGGACAAGTACGAACCGCCAGGGGGCGCGCGCAGCGCACCCACGGTCTCCGCCTGTTGCGGCGCGGCCGAACCGCGACTGGTCGCGATGTGCGTGCCCGGCGGCGGCGGCGCGCCCGGCTCATAAGGCCGGATGCTCTCGGCCAGCCTGTCGGTTGATGCAACTGTGGTGACGCCCGAAGCCGCGCGGCGCGTCGTGATGGGCTGGGCGCCGGCACCCATTGCGGCATCCCCGCCATGGGAAGTCGAGCCACCGCCATTGCCTGCCGCGTTGGCAGCGCCGGGCGGGTCTGGTCGCGGGCTTCCGGTTGCCAAGAGCACTACCTGCAGCGGTCGCCCGCCGAAGTTACAGATTATCACAGATCGCGGTTTGGCTGCAATGGAATGGAGCAGCAAGGTGCATCCGCGAACTGATAGTGCCTTTGTGAACATGGTATTACGGGGTTTCCCATCTGCGAATCGGACGCACCATCGCGAAAACAGGTTGTTTTCGAGGGCTGGCCCTGACGCTGTGCCTGCGCCTGACCGCGGCACGCGGCTGACCCTGAGACCGGCGAACAATGGTCGTGAACGTGGTACGCAGCGACCGATGACGCCCGCAAGGCTGGCCACAGACCGATGTTGACCGCGCAAGCTCAGGCGCTGCCTGGGTTTGCTGGTCAGCCGCCGCCCGGGTCAAGCTTGCGCAGGGCTAGCTGTAGGGCGGCGGTCAGGGTCAGGCCCAGCGACAGGGTCAGAACCAGATGGCGGATGCGCCCGAGCAGCAGCGCAGCAGCGGCACAGTCAGCGACTGGCGCGGCCAAGGCCTGCGAGATGGCAACGAGCGACACCCGTTGGCTGTGGGGACGTTGCGGCGCACGGCAAGCGCAAGTGGGCCGACGCGGCGACCAATCGAACGAACGCCTGGCAACTTCGCGGGGGCGGCGAGGCGGCCAATCCAAACGCGAACGCGAGCCCCGCGCACCCGCAGGACCCGTGTCAAGACAACTCGATCGACACAGGCGCGGAGCGGAGCGGCGAGTCGACTTGCAAAGTCGCGAGCTTGCGACCCACTTGGTAGGGGCCTGTAAAAGAAAAAGTCAATCGACACGTGCGCGGAGCGGAGCGGCGAGTCGACTTGCAAAGTCGCGAGCTTGCGACCCACCAAGCAAGCAGTGGGCCAACGTAGAAAATCGAGTAGATTTTTTACGGGCCCTAAGCAACGGGCCAACGTGAAAAATCGAATGGATTTTTCACGGGCCCTTACAGCGGGCCTGTTGGCCCAGCCACGCTTGCCTGGACGCGCTACTTTTGGACGCCCCCGGGGTGGGCTGCCACGTAGTTTTCAATGGCCGCCCAGATGCGCGGAGTACGGCGCGCCCAGTTCAGGTTGGCCAGCAAGTAGCCGGTGACGTCGCCTGCGTCGAAGCGGTTGCCCTCAAACAGGTACCCGCTCAAACCGCGCTCGACCATCATGGCGGCCAACGCGTCGGTCAACTGGATCTCGTCGCCGCGTCCCGGGTTGGTGCGACTGAGGTAGTCGAACACGGCCGGCTCGAGGACGTACCGGCCGACAACCGCCAGGGTCGAGGGCGCGTCAACAACAGCCGGCTTCTCCACCATCGCCCGAATGTGCAGCAGTCGCGGATTCTTGGCGTCCACTTCGCCAGCGGCAATGCCATAGGCACTGGTTTCTTCGCGCGGCACGTTCATCAGCGCAACCACGCTGCGGCCCGTCGCCTCGTACATGTCGATGAGTTGCCGCGCGCACGGTCGCTCCGCATCGATCAGGTCATCGGGCAAGAACACCGCGAAGGGTTCATCGCCGATCAGGTGTCGCGCACACAAGATCGCGTGACCCAGCCCCAGCGGGCGCTGCTGGCGAGCCGTGGCGATCTTGACCATCTGCGACGGCCGCACGACCTCGCGCAGCAGCGCTTCTTTGCCGGCGCGGCGCAGCGACTCCTCCAATTGCGGGTGCGCGTCGAAATGGTCGACGATCTCGGTCTTGCCGCGACCGGTTATCACGATCACTTCTTCGATGCCGCTCTGCGCAGCTTCTTCGACGATCAGCTGAATGGACGGCTTGTTGACAATCGGCAGCATTTCCTTGGCGATGGCCTTGGTTGCGGGCAAAAACCGTGTACCCATGCCGGCCGCCGGAATCACCGCCTTGCGCACCTTTGCCATGGCAACCTCATGCCCGGACTGCGGGCCGCGCGCCATTGTGGCGCAGCC
>CAXRHS010000282.1:0-3264 GCA_964230235.1 Myxococcota bacterium | reverse complement strand
CAGACGTGTGCTCTTCCGATCTACGCCGTTTCGCCGCCGGCAGACGCGGTTCAGCCACCCGTCGACAGCGCTGCCACTGCCGACGCCACCAAGCCGCCCGCCGATGTGGTGACGCCACCCACAGATGCGGCCAGTGGCGCTTGCACCAATGCCGCCGACCAGGCCATTCTGGCCAAGCCTGACATCGACAAGACCATCGAAAGCTGCGCACTCAAAAGCTTTGGCAACGCCGAAGGGGCCAAGAAGTGCATCGTGACCGATACGGGGATGAGCGCCAACTGCGCGGGCTGCTTCGGCACCATGCTGGCGTGCACGTTCTCCAAGTGCATCGGCAGTTGCATGGGGGGCAACACGCCCGAGTGCAAGAAGTGCAACGACAAGGAGTGCATCCCGGCGTTTGAGAAATGTGCTGGGGTTTCGCAGGATTAGCGAACCGCGCCGCGCGTCCAGGCTCCTAGCGCCCATCAACGGACAGCACCTCAATCTCCCGCGCCGCCGTCCCGACACCCGCGATGACCACGTCGCCCGCCAGGCGCCCCAGCAACGCCCGCGCCAGCGGCGCTTGCACAGACAGCACCTGGACCGCTTCGCCGTCCACCATGACCTCCATGCTGGCCGCAAAGGGCACGATGAAGACCCAACGCGGCAATCGCGCGCCGTCGACCTCGACCAGCGCACCGGGGCCAACGGTACTTAGTTGCCCTGGCGGCGTGTAGAAGTGCAGGTCGGCGATGACCTGGCGCAGCGCTTCGACGCGCTCAGTCTGGCCGGCTGCCAGGTAGCTTTGCTCCAAAGCCCGGGTGTCGTATTTGTTTTCTGGCCTGGCGTGTTCGTCCAGCGCCCCGTCGATGGCCGACTGCAGCGCCGCGGCCTGGGCAGCGAGCTGTCGGCGCAGTTCAGCTTCAATCGCATGCACAATGGCAGACTTGGTCATGGCAATGTGGGCCAGCGAGGTCAAGCCCGCCTTAGGGCCCGTGTAAGGGCCTGTAAAAGAACAAGTCAATCGACACGTGCGCGGAGCGGAGCGGCGAGTCGACTTGCCAAGTCGCGAGCTTGCGACCCACCAAGCAAGCAGTGGGCCAACGTGGAAAATCGAATCGATTTTTCACGGGCCCCTACAAATCACACCGAAAATTCAGCCCGGCCCGCCACAGCGGCGCGCGCAGGGCATCGACGGCGGGCTGAGCGGCAGGCCCGAACTTGGCCGGCAACACCGTCTTGAACTGCGACACGTACCCGGTGAACTCGCCCGAACCGAAGCTGGCGCCGCCAAAAACCTCAACCGTCAGGTCCGTCAGCACCCGGGTGGTCAAGTTCAACTGCGCTGTGCCACTTTTGTCGGTCAGGTTCATCAGTCCCAGAAGCGTGACGGCGCTGTCTGACCAACTGCTCGGCGAAATCACCGTCGCCATCGCACCCGCATAGTCGCGGCCCGTGTGCAGGGGCAGCAGCGGCGACGCTTTGCCCGCCAGGCCGCTGGAAATCATCGTCTGCACCGCCTCGTCGGCCGTCACACCTTGCGGGTTGTGAAAGTACTCGCCGCCGATGACCAAGGTGTCGTCCTCGCCGTAGGCCCAGGTATGCGACAGACCAAGCGCCAACTGCCAGCGAGGATCCTGGTTGTCGGGAAACCACGCGGCCAGTTCTGCCGTCAGGTCGAGTTCCCACACCGCCGACGACAAGTCCAGGCCGACCTTGGGATCCAGGCCTTTGCGCAATGCGCCGACGATGCCGAGTTCGGTCTGACCAAACAAGAACTCCGCGCGCAGCAGCCCGCCGATTTGCTCTGCGCGCACCGCGTCTTCACTGAGCACGATGCCGTAGAAATTCCAGTTCTTGGACTCGACCGGCAGGTGCAGCTTGACCATCAGCGGCCCCACGCGGTCGTCGAAAAAGGTCAGCGGGTTGAAGCGCGCCAGGTTGATGACGTCCACAGGATTCCAAAACCGCGTGGCGCCGAACCGCACGAACTGGCGGCCAGCGGTGACAAACACCGTGCGGCCAATGTCGAACTTGAGCCACATCTGCGTCAGCACCGCCCGCACTTCGTCGGTGCTTTGGGTCAAGCCCAGTCCGGCCATGCCGGCAGGCAGCGCCGGTTGCGCATCCGCCAGCGGGTTGTAGATGAAACGGCCGCGCGTGTAGACCCGCACCCGGTCGTTGACCCGCGAATCGAAGTAGGCCTCAAAAAGGGTACTGTTGCCCAAACCAAGGTCCGACACCGCCTGGTCCTTGGCCAGGCTGAGCGCGTTGCGCTGATAAAAGAAGCCGCCAATCTGGGTGCGATCGCGCGTCAGCAGTTCGGTGTTTTCCTTGGCATCCGCAGTCAAGCGCGCATCGCCCAGGTCGGCAGCGTCGGGGTCGGCGTCTTTGGCACCGGTCGGCGTGGCAGGCTTGGCGGCGGCGGCGGCTGGCTTTGCTGGCGCGGCTTTGCTGTCGCTGTCGCTGTCGTCGCCGAACAATGCGTCGTCGCGCGCTTTGTCGTCGTCCGCGAGCACAGGCGCCGTCGAGCACAGCACCGCAGCCGAGCCGGCCACTGCAACGAGACGGGCGAATCGATGTGCATTCATCGCGACTGCGACTCCAACCAGGCCTTGGTGAACAGGTTGGCCTGCAGCGGCCGCAAGTCCATGTCTTTGAGCACGATGACCGTCGAGTTGCCCTTTTCGACCTCGTCGTAGATGTAGATGGTCTTGGGGGTCCACACATCGGCCTTTTTCGACTCGCTGAACCGCCTGGCCCACTTGGGCGTGAGGTTGGTGCGCATCAGCTTGCCGCTGGCGGCGAATTCCTGCCGTTTCAGCACATTGCCGCTGCCGGTGTTGCACCACAACACGATCTTTGGGTAGGCGACGTCCACGCCCTTCTTGACAGTCAGCGTCAGCTTGTAGGCTTGAATCTTGCCGAGCAGCTCGATGCCTTCGTATTTGGCGTCGAATTCCTCGGCCAGGCGGCTCTCGTCAAAGTCCGCCCGCCGACTGTCGGTGCCACCGATGCGCTCGCGTTCGGTGCGGCGCTCCCACTTGCCGGTCCCAGGATCGTACATCCACAGGTTGCGGTCGATCCGCAAGTAGCCCTTGCCGCGCTCACTTTTGGGCTGCGTGAACAAGATCATCAGCTTGTCGTCGGCGTCGCGGCGATAGACCACGGCTTCCATGACGACGTCGTTCTTGGACTTCTCCTTGCGCTCGATGTAGACCAACGTCTTGTAATCGCCAGAGTTTTTCTGCCTGTCGTCGATCTGCTTGAGCAGCGCCTTGACGC
>CAXRHS010000281.1:0-4073 GCA_964230235.1 Myxococcota bacterium | reverse complement strand
CGGCTGACGGGGCCGGCGTGGACGCTCAAGGAGCGGCAGGCCGCCTCGCAGGTGGCCGAACTGGCCGTGCTGGTCGCGCGCACCGCTGAAGCGGCTGCCCGGGTGCTGCCGGTGGGATCGAGTGACCACCAGACGCTGATGGCATCGAGCTACCAGGCGATGCGACTGAGCCGCGACGCCTCGCCAACCGACGATCCGGCGGCGCACGCCCGCGCGGTAGCTGAGCAGATCGACAGCGAGTTGGCGGCCGCGGTGTTGCCGCCGGGCACCGCCAGCGCCGAGGCTCGCGGCAACGCGGCGCTGTGGAACGTCCAGGCCCCGCAACCGCGGCTCTTGGGGTTGCTGCTGGCGCCCAGCGACGCGACCCTGGTGCTGCCGCCACCAGCGCCTGCCGAACCCCAAGAACCGCGGAGTCCGCAGTGAATTTTCCCACCAAATTCGAAAACCTGCTCGATCTGGCCCGCCTGCCCTGGTTCGAGGTCAAAGCGGGCAGGCTGGTGCTGGCGGACCCGGCGCTCGGGCCGACGCTCGACGTGCACACCCACCTTGCGCTCGCCTACGGACGCCCCAACAGCGTGGACTTGCTGCGGTTGTGGCCAGAAGCCGAGCTCTACTTGCCCAAAGACGCGCCGCTCGACCTGGACATCTACATCAACAAGAACATCTCGCCGGCGGCGCTCGCGGCGTTGACCGACGACCTGTCGCTCAAGTCGCTCGGCCCCGACGGCATGCGCCGCACCCACACCTGGGCAAACCTGCAAGCTGAGATGGACGAGTTGGGCGTGCTGAAAAGCGTGCTGCTGCCGATCGACTTTCCGCTGCTGTCGCACAACGCGACCACCTGGCTGCAGGCTACCCGCGGGCAAAAGCGGGCGATCTGCTTTGGGTGCATCCATCCGTACCGGCCGGGCATGCGCAAAAGCCTGCAGGCGCAAGTGTCGATGGGTGCGATTGGCATCAAGTTTCACCCGGCCGTGCAACTGGTGCGGCCCGACGACCACCGCGCGATGAAGCTGTATCGGCTGTGCGCTGAGTTCAAGCTCGCCGTGCTGTTTCACTGCGGCCCGGTGGACATCGAGACGCGGCTCGGTCGCTACATGAGTCAAGTCCGCCACTACGAACGCGCGCTGGCCGAGAACCCCGAGGTGCCGTTCATCCTGGGGCACTCGGGCGCGCTGCAGATGCCGCTGGCGCTCGAATACTGCAAGAAATACAGCAATGTCTATCTGGAGGTCAGCAGCCAGTCGGTCTCGAACGTGCGCCACATTTTCGAGCACGCGCCGCGCCACAAGATCCTGTTTGGCAGCGACTGGCCGTTCTACCACCAGGGTATCGGACTGGCCAAGGTGTTTATGGCCGCGGGCGACGACGCCGATTTGCGCAAAGATGTGTTGTGGCGCAATGGCGCCCGGCTGTTGCGCTTGCCGGTCGAGCCTTGCGCGTAGCACCGGTTCGCGACCACCCCGCTTTTGCGCCATACTTGGCCAGGCAGCGCCTGCGCTGCAGACCGAGGCCATGATGGGGCACCCCGTACCCAGGCCGGCACAACAGTTTACCTACGGCCAGTACCGCACCTGGGATGACGACCAGCGGTGGGAGCTGCACCAGGGCCAGCCGGTGCTGATGTCTCCGGCGCCGACGACCCGGCACCAGACCGTCGTGTTGCGGTTGTCCGCTGCGATTGAAATCGCCCTGCGCGGCCGCAGGTGTCGACCGTTCGTGGCGCCCACCGACGTGCTGCTCGCC
The DNA here is from genome assembly GCA_964230235.1 of Myxococcota bacterium. Classification (GTDB taxonomy): domain Bacteria; phylum Myxococcota_A; class UBA9042; order UBA9042; family UBA9042; genus SXRM01. Next base: position 2,327 of record CAXRHS010000281.1, on the reverse strand, counting down.
GACGACGACGATCAGGACCAGGACGACATCACCACGGTGGTCCAGCCCGACGTATTCGTGGTCCGCGATCCGAACAAGATCCACCACGCCTACGTGCGCGGCGCGCCCGATCTGGTGATCGAAGTGCTGTCGCCGAGCACGGCCCGCCGCGACCAGGGCAGCAAACGTGACCTCGACGAGAAGGCCGGAGTGGCCGAACTGTGGCTGGTGTTCCCGGACTTCAAGACCGTCGAGCGCTACCGGCACGACGGCGCGCGCTATGGCAAGTCCGAACCGTTTTCTGTGGACGACGACCTGGCGTCGACCGCGGTCGCCGAGCTGACCGTGCCGCTCGGCTCGGTGTTCGCGGAATCGTAGCGACTACGGCGTCACCGCCGGCCGCTGGCGCGCCAGCCACGCCCACGCCAGCCCCCCCAGCGCAACGCCAAACCACAGCGTGCAAAAGCGGATGAGCAACGTCGCCAGCGTCGCACCTGCGCGGTCCAGGCCCAGCCCCAGCGCGGGCAGCAACAACAGCGCCACCATCACCGCCTCGGTCGAGCCTACCCCGCCAGGCAGCATCGACACCGCGCCGAACAAGGTCGCCATGGTGTAGATGACGACGGCCGGCCCCAAGCCGGCACCCGCGCCAAGACCGTCCAGCAAAACGCGAAACGCCACGGCTTCCAGAAACCACGCCGCCGCCGCCAGCCCGACGCCGACCAGCAGCGGCCGCGGCGCGCACAGGGTCCGCAACACTGCGTGGGCCTGTGCGACCTTGACGACCACGCGCTGCAAGCGACGGTGGTGGAGGCGCTCGAGCGCCACGGGCACCAGACGCGGGTGGGCCACGACCGCCAGAAAACCCAGACAAAGTGCGCAGACGGCCCAGAAAAGCCCGCGGTACGCGCCAAACTGCCACACGCCCACCGCGGCGACCAGCAACAAGCCGGCGACGTCGGTAAAGCGCTCGGCGATGACCGAGCTTGCGACCGCGGTAGCCGAGTGGCCGTGCCGTTGCTTGATCAGCCAGCCTTTGACGACCTCGCCCATCTTGCCGGGGGTGACGGTGAACAAAAAGCCGGCGACAAACACCAACGCAGCCTCCAGCGCAGTGACATGGATCGCCAGCCTGCTCAGGTAGTAGCGAAAGCGCAGCGTGCGCAGCGTGTAGTTGCCGAGCACCAAGGCGCAGGCTGCGACGATGCGGCCAGGCGGGTACGCGGCTAGACCGGCGCCGAGCTTGTCCAGGTCCGCGAAAAAGCCCGCGCCAGCGACCACCGCGGCCGCCAGCGCCAGGGCCAGCAACACGGCGCGGCTGGCTGTCACGGCGTGGCGGCGTGCGGCAGCGCGCCGGGCGAAGGATCTGCGGGTGGCTCCGCCGGCCAGTCGGCCAAAAGGCGCTCGATGCGGTCGGCCTCGTGGGCCAGTCTCGGGCTGTCGTACTCGGCCGGGCCCGACCAGCCCAGCGCCACCAACGCCTGCAAGTCGTCGCGCAAGTCCAAGATAAGGCCGCGTTCCAGGCCGGCGGTGCGCAGGTCACCCTCGCTGCGCTCGACCAGCACCAGGCGCAAGAGCGCGCGACAAAACCGCGCCTCCGGGCTGCCCGGTGCCGCCGCCTGCAGGGTGTCGACCAGCGAGCGGATTTGCGCAAACCGCTCACCCAGCTGGCGGGCGGCGATTTCGCGATATACCGCCCACATCGCGAGGCGCCGCGCGCCGGTGTCGCGGCGCAGGTCGTCGCTTGTCAGTTGGGGCGCGACCGTGCGCAACAGTTCCAGACCCTGGTCGTCGGCACCCACCAACGCAAACCCCATCATGGCGCGGTCGAGCGAGGGCGTATGGTCGAGCGGCACCTCGGCGAGCACATAGGGTGGCGGCGGTTGGCCCGGCGCGCGAAGGGCCAGTGGCGGCTCCGGAGAATGGCGACACCCCAGCGCCGTGGCGACAGAGAATCCTGCGACAGCCAGATTTCGCAGCAGCGCCGCCAGCGACGGACCGGTGCGCGGGTGCACGAACTCCGGGCACACCGCGGCCAGCGGCTCCAATACGAACGCCCGGCGGTGCAGGCGCGGGTGCGGCAACTGCAGCGCCGGTTCGTCGGAGATCAGGTCATCGATTGCCAGCACATCCAAGTCGAGCGGCCGCGGGCCGTGCTGGCCCTCTTGCGCGCGGTCGCGCCCAAACGCCGACTCAACCGCCAGCAGCCTGCGCAAGCCCTCGTGCGGACTGCAATCGGTAACACCGCGGCCGACCGCGTTGCAGAACCGCGGCCCGCCGCAGCCCTCGGCCGGCTCCGACTCGACCAGCGGACTCAAGCGCGCAGCGCGCAGGTGCAGCGCCGCGAC
>CAXRHS010000280.1:0-7309 GCA_964230235.1 Myxococcota bacterium | reverse complement strand
TGCGGACTAACTGCACCGCATAGTGGTCGAGGTCAGCGCCGCAGGGCCCGACCAGTTCGTGCAGTGGTCGGCGCGGCTCAACTTCAAGGCCGCAGCGAAGCGCTTGGGTGTCAAGACCAAGGACGTCGCCGCAGCGCTGGCGGCGCTTTCGCCCCAAGACGCGTGCGCTGCGCAGGCCGCGATGGCGCGCGCCGGCAGTTTGCTTGTGGGCGCCGAGACGCTTGAGCAAGAAGAGGTCGAGTTTCGCGCCGCGCCGCGGCCCGGGCTGCTGACCGCGGTCGAAGGGCGGGTTTCGGTCGCGCTCGATGCCGATTTGGACGACGCGTTGCGAGCGGAAGGACTTGCGCGCGAGTTGCTCAGTCGTATCCAAGCGGCGCGCAAAGAGGCAGGTCTCGATGTGCAGGATCGGATCACTGTGCAGATCCAAACCACGTCGCCAGCCCTTGTCACGGCCGCCCAGGCCCACGCCGGTTGGCTGCGCGACGAGTCGCTAGCCGTCCACCTGGCCTGCGCGGTGGCTACCGAACTAGTAGGCGGTGTCGACGTCGCCGGCCACGCGGTAGCGATGCAAATTCAGAGAGTTGCAGTTTAGCACCCACTTTCTACTCCCTGAAATTATTCAGAGTCGCGTAGGTGGAGGCGGGGGCGCGGCAGGCACGAGGGCTGGAAAATAGCACCCAATTTCTGAACCTTGAAATTGTTCAGGTTTTTCGAACGGTCGCCCGCCCGCCCTCTCACGGGCAGGTATTGCAGGTCTTGGTCAACGCGGAGCATCCCGCGCTACCGGCGCACCCAGCCGGGCAGGCCACGTTCTTGCAACTGTTGGTGCCTGCGCATCCGACTTCGCAAGCGCATGCCTCGGAGCAGTCGACGTTCTTACACTGACCCGACCCGGCCGCAGTCTTGGTGCCGCAGGCAACCTGGCACGGCCCCTTGCCACATTCGACCAACCCGCCCGCGCACGCGTTCGTGCCCAGGCAGTTGAGCTTGCACGCCTTGCCGTCGGTGCAGTCAATGCCGCCGATGCAAGTACCGATCGAGCCCCCCTTGCCGCAACTGACCGTGCAATCGCTGGAGCCGCATTCGACCAGGCCGCCGCACGCGCTGCTGCCGTGGCAGTCTACCTTGCAGATCGGTGCGTCGTTGCAGCGGATGTTTGCGCCGCAGGTGCCAGCGGCACCGTTGGAGCCGCAAGCAACGTTGCATGGGCCGTTGCCGCATTCAACGTCGCCTTTGCACGCGTAGGTGCCGACGCACTGCAGGTCGCAACTGTCGCCGTCTGCACAATCGATGCCGCCTTCGCAGGTGCCGACCGCACCTGTGACACCGCACGCCACTTTGCACTGGCCGGCGCACGCGACCGTTCCTTTGCACGCGTACGAACCGGCGCACGCGATGTCGCAGGACTTGGCGACGCTGCAGTCGACGCCCCCTTTGCAGGTGCCGATCGCGCCGGCCGTGCCGCACGAAATCTTGCACGTACCCATGCCGCAGAACACCTTGCCGGCACACGCATCCGTGCCGTTGCAGGCAATGTCGCAACTGGGCGCGTTCTTGCAAATGACGGTCCCCTTGCAGGTGCCGACTGCGCTGCAGTTTACCGTGCAGGGGCCAGTGCCGCACACGACCGGCGTCGGGCAAGCATTGGCGGCGTTGCACTGGACGTTGCACGGCATGCCATCGGGGCAAATCGGGTACTGCGCGTTGACGATGTGGCAGGTGCCGCCTGCGCAGCCGCCATTACACACTTTGGGGCAGCCCACGACCTCCGTCGCGACATCGGGCGCCACATCTTGGACTTCCACTTGCGGAGCGTCGGCAACGGCCGCATCGCCAGGCGCGTCTGACGCCAGTGGCGCATCGGCCGCCGCCGCGTCCAGCTGCATGTCCCCCAAATCGGATTCGGTCGCGTCGCCGGGCAAGGCGTCGCCGGCGACCTTGTCCAGGTCCGAGCCATCGCCGGCCTCCACGTCCAAAAATGGCATGTCTAAATCGGTGGTTGAAATGTCGACCCCACTTTCCGAACTCTTTGGCGTGGCGTCATTGGGGTCCCCTGCAGCGCTGTCTGCTGCGTCCGCGGCCGCACCCGACAGAAGTGTCGGCGTCAGTGATGTCTCTTCGCCGCAAGCGCAGGCAGCCAGCGCGAGGCACAAGCGAATCCACGGCACCAGCCGGATCCAGATGTTGCCAGGGGTGCGCATCGGTTTCGGCCCTTGTTCAGGCTACTTCATCGTCGCGAAGGCAAGAACAGCCGCGATGACGACCGCGGCGGCGGCGACCCAAAGCCAGTATGACGGGCCGGCAGGGCCCGGGTCCAGCGCTGGTGCGGACTTGCCTTGCGCGCCAGGCCGCAGTGCGCTGTCCAGGACATCGGTGGAATCGCGATCCAGTGCCTCCGCAAGTGGGCGCGAGGTACGTCCTGGGTCGCTGGCGTCGCTAGGAAGCGGCAGTTCGTCGTCGCGCACGACGGCGGCGAGCGCAGTCGGTGCCATCGGCACGTCTGGCCGCGTTTGTGTGTTCGTCGCGATGGCAGGTGGCGTGCCGCGCGCCGTTACGACCAAGGGCTCGCGTGGCGTGCGATCCTGGTTCGGTCCTTGAAACTCGCCGCTAACTGCATCGCCAGCAACGACTTCATTGTCCCGCAGCGTCGGCCAACTGGTCGGCTCCAGCGAATGTGCAACCTGTTCGCCAGTGGGCGCCGTCGTACTGCCGTCATCCTCGACATGGACTGCCGTCGGCGCTTGCGGGCCTGGACCAGCCTCTTCGACCGACCCGGGCGCGCGAATCGGCGCCGCCAGTGCCCCGCCAGAACGCCATTTGCCTTCGCCCTTGCGGCGATCACACGCCTGCAGCAGTTGGATGCGCAAGGTGTCGGCCGTGGGTGGCCGCTCCGCGGGATCTTTGGCAAGGCAGCGCAAGACCACCTCTTCCAACGCCAGGGGTATGTGCTCTGTGCCCGGGTCGCCAATCAGCCGCGGCGGGCCCTCAAGGATGTGTTTGCGCAACACTTCCGCAGTACTGGCGGCGTCAAATGGCAGCCTGCCCGTCAAGCACTCGTACAGCACCACCCCGAGCGAATAGATGTCGGCGGCCGGCCCGATCGGACTGCCAGAGGCCTGCTCTGGCGCCATGTACTCGGGCGAACCGACCACAAAGCCGCTGCGCGTCAGTTGGTCGCGCTCGTACTCGCCGGTGATGAACTTGGCGAGGCCAAAATCCAGGATCTTGGCAAAGTCGCGTTCGCCTGCGACTTCTTGCAGAAAGATGTTGTCTGGCTTGACGTCGCGGTGAATGATTCCGCGGCGATGCGCCTCTTCGAGCGCCTTGCACACTTGTGCGCAGATGTGCACGACGCGGGCCGGTTCTAGCATCGGCGTCACCCGCAGGGCGTCGCTGAGCTTGGAGCCAACAAGGTACTCCATGATGATAATGAGCGATTTTGATCGCGCGTCGCTGCCAAAGTCGATGACGCGCACGGCGTTCGGGTGTGCAAGCAAGCTGGCCGCGCGCGCTTCGCGGGTAAAGCGCCGAACTTCGACGGTATCAGCAGCGAGGTCGCGCCAGAGCACTTTGATCGCGACCGACTGATGCGTTTCGCGCTGCTGGCCCTTGTACACGGCACCCATGCCGCCTACGCCGACAAGATCCGCAACGACATAGTGGTTGAGCAAGACATCGCCCTGATGAAGGCGGCCCGGAAACTCCGTGTCGGCGCGGATGACCTCGGTCTGGTTCTGATCGCGGTCGCAGACGAAAGCATCCGTCCGGTTGCCGCATTGGGAGCAGATCCGCCACACGCCGCACGGTCCTTTGGCCAGCGCTTTCCTGGCTGACCCGCCCAACGTGGTTCCTGGTGCGCGGAATCCGGTGCTGCCACGGGGTTCTCAGTCGCTCCAGCAATGCGGGCGTGTCGATTGTACGGCGTCGCGCCGACCAGCGCTAGCGCAGCAATCGTGCCTAGCGGGGTCCACACCCCTCCGGTTGGCGCAACTCGGCAACGGAACGCTTGCCACTGCGGCGCGGCGTCTGCCTCAAAGTCGCTTGAAGTTGCGATGAAACATACTGGTCGTCGGGTGTTCGCGAGACCCCACGCGCAATCGAGACACGGCCAAGCTTAGTTCTCTCCGCGTCAGGCCTGCCCCATCGGCCTTGATCGCGTCCCGTTCACAGTGCGAACTGCGCCACATGCTCGGGCGGATTGTGTCCAAGCAGCACATGGCCATCTGCGCGAACAAGGCATGGCAATTCGGGGCTTCCGAGTGCCTCCCATTGCGCAAGGTGCGCGAAGACCGCGGCCTCTGCAGCGGCATCGACGCCCAGGCGATCCAGACCCGCAGTCCCGGCCAGATCACACAACTCTTGCGGATCATGGACATCGCGGCGCGAGGCAACCCCTTCGAAAACTGCGTGAACGAAAGAATCCAAGCGGTCCGGCCGCTCGCGGGCAACCCACTGAACTGCGGCCAGGGTCAATCGTTGGGCGGCGGCTTGCTTGGGCGCCGCGGTGCCGGAGGCCACGCCGCACGGTGTCGCAGCCACTTTTCGTGCGCGCAACAGTTGCCACTCGTCCAGGTTGGCGGGATCCGCGAGGTCGAAATACCAGTCCATGGCTCTCCGTATCGCAACCACCGCGTGTATGTGTCGATCGGTGGCTCCCTACAAGTTGACACACATTGTCATAATGTTCATCTGATTTTCACTGGGCCCGCCATTGGCTGTCAATCGCGCATGGCGTCGCCCACCCCGGACAGGTCCGAGCCCGGCAACTTCAGCGCGAAACGCCGTTCTGTGAACGCGTAGGGCCCCGGCGTCAACTCGATGACCGTGTGGATCGGCACATCCTGGTGCAGCACCTGCTCAGGCCGCCGGTCGGTGAAATAGGCGTACAGCACTCGCAGCACCGCCTGGTGGCCGACCACCAGCACGGGCTCACGCTCGCGCTCCAGCTCCAGGATCACGGGTTCAAGGCGCTGCGTGACGTCGACATAGCTCTCGCCGCGCGGGTAGCGGTAGTTGAGCTTGTCGGCTTGACGGGCCGCGTATTCTTCTGGCAGGCGCTCTGCGATCTCGGCGTACGTCATGCCATCGCAGATGCCGCCGTCAATCTCGTCGAGCGCGCGCCACGGCATGAACGGCAAGTGCAGCTCTCGCGCCGTTTCGACCGTGCGGCGCAGCGTACTGGTCCAGACCGTAGGCGGCCGAATCGCGTGCTCGCGCACAAACGACGCCAACGCCCGGGCGTAGTTGCGGCCGTCCGGCGTGAGCGGGCTGTCGCCGCCGATGCGCCCTTGCACGTTGAACTCCGACTCGCCGTGGCGCGTGAGCCAGATCGGTCGGCGCACAAGGTGCATGTTCATCAAGAAATGCACGAGCTTGCCGGTGACGTAGCCTTGGATCTGGTGCATGACGATGACGCGGCCGACGTCAATCAGCTTGATGTAGCTGTAGTTTTCCTCGTGTACGGGTTCGTAGGCGCGGGTGTAGTGGTCGATGCGGGCCCGGAAGTCGCGCGCCGCTTCGTCGGGATCGACGCCCTCATAGTCCGGCGAGGTCAGCTTGGTCTCGCGGATGTTGGCCTCGATGATCGCCGGGTCTTCGCACACGGATTCGACGAACACCACGTCGAGGCCAACTTGTGAGCAGCGGTCGAACACCTGGCGGCGGCGCGCGGCTGTGGTGTTGGTGGCGTCGTAGATGCCGACCTGGCCGCCCGATCGCATCCACGACACCAGGTCTTCCAGGGCCAGCGACGCCAGTTCGTTGCGCAGGCGATTGCCTTCTTCGTTGGTTGGATTGAAGAAGTCGTGGCGGTGGTGGCGACCAAGCCGGTTGCGGCGGTAGTCGCCGATGTTGAACGCCCGGGTGACAAAGCCGAGCCAGTTCAAGTAGCGCGCCATCTTGCGGCCGATGTGGGTCTTGCCGCGCGCGGGCAGGCCGACCAGCACGACGACAAGGCGTGTCTTTTCCGGAGTGAACGGGTTCATGCGAGCTGCGACCACGGCGACCCTTTGCGGCATTGCCGCCCCTGGGCCGCAGCGTACCACGGTTGCAGTGCGGGGACAGTTTCGCCGCCCGCACGCTTGACGCCCGGGCCCCGGTCGCTGCATCGTAGCGGCGGAGGTGCGCGGGTTCTGGTGAATCCCTCAGTCTTCAAAACTGCTGTGAGGCGCGAAGAGCGTCTCGGGGGAGTTCGATTCTCCTGCACTTCCGCCGCTGTACGACGCCTTGCGCCACCGGAGTCCAACCGCCCGACATGTCGAAGCCAACCAAGCGCACGCTGCGCGTCGTCGCCGCTGAGATTCGCAACGACCGCGGCAACTACCTGATCACGCAACGCCTGCCCCACGCCTCGCTGCCGCTGCTGTGGGAGTTTCCAGGCGGCAAAGTCGAGCCCGGCGAGCGAGACGATGCGGCGCTCATCCGCGAAATCATGGAAGAGCTCGATGTCGTCATCGAGACCACAGGGCCTGCGGCATCCATGGTGGCCGAGTACGACCGGTATGTGATCGATTTCCATAGCTTTCCGGCCAGGATCGTGCAAGGCGAGCCGCGGCGCATCGGCGTGTGGGACTTCCGCTGGGTCCGCGCGCAGGAATTGGGAGATTACCGCTTTCCGCCCGCTGACCAGGCCACCATTGACCGTCTGGTCGGAAGTTGGATGCACTAATCGCACATGCCCGTTGCCGCCCCAGTGACCGCCACATCCCGCGGAAAGTGAGTTCGGAAAGTGGGGTCGACTTTTCAACTGCCTGAATTCAAAGCAGTTCTAGGAGCTGGCGCGAGGACGGGGGCCACGCGGGTGACAGCGAGCGCACAATAGCTTTCTGCCGCTGTACGGATTCCAAGAGCGCCTGCCGCGCCCGTGCCTGGGACACGAATTGCAACCGCACTGTGTCGCCGGGCCGCAACTGGGCCGCGTCATCATGGCTGGCCGAAACGACCACAGCGGGCTGTGGAAAGCCGCCGATCGTGGGCCGGTCGCGCAGCAGAATTCGCGGCGTGCCGTCTCCTGCAACCTGGATGGACCCGCACACGGTGGGCTGGGACAGTTCGCGCAGCGTTGCGCGGACTGGCAGCGGCGGACCCATCAGCGCGATCGCCGTGCGGTCCGATTGTGCGCCCACCTTCCACGTGGCGCTGGCCAGGTGGCGCCGCGCCGACGTCGAAATCAGCCGCGCGGCCGGTGTCCAGATGGCAAGCAGCGGTTCGGCAGAGCGCAGTTCCAGCTGCAGGATCGCTAGCTCGCGGCATCCTTGACGGGCGTGGTCTAGCGGCACCACATCACCTGGGCGCAGGCCGCGGCCCTGCC
>CAXRHS010000279.1:0-6716 GCA_964230235.1 Myxococcota bacterium | reverse complement strand
CACGCTCCGCTTCGGTGGGCGCCGCCGAGCAGCCAGGCAGGGGCAGCCATGATGCAGCACGCCTTTGCGTTGCTACAGCGGCACCAACCGACCGACCTCGTCGCCTTTGGCGAGGGCGGCGAGCGGTCGCGCCAGGCGTTGCTTTGCGACGTCGCGCGCGTTGTTGTCCACCTGCCTGCGCCGACGCCCGGCAGCCATGTCGCGCTGATTTGCAGCGATCGCTACCTGTTTGCCGTCGCCTTGCTGGCGATCTGGCAGCGCGGACATGCGGCGGCGCTGCCGCCAAACGGGCAGCCGCACAGCGTCGATGCGGTGGCCGATCGCCCCGAAGTGGTGGCCCTGCTGCACGACACCGACAGCGCGCGCGGTCACGATTTGCGGCGCTGGCTTGCGACGGCCCCGGGCGAGGACGCACCGGAATTGGCTGCAATCGAACCCGGCCGTTTGCTGGCGACCATGTGGACCAGCGGCTCGACCGGTGCACCGCAGCCGTTTCGCAAGACTGCGGCGCAGTTGCTTGGCGAGGCAGCGCTGTGGGTGGGTGAGCTTGGCTTGCCAGTGACGACCCCGGTGCTGGCGACCGTACCGCCGCACCACCTGTACGGTCTGCTGTTTTCGGTGCTGGCGCCGCTCATGGGCGGTTGGCGATTCGACCGGATGACCCCGCTACACGCCGAGACGGTTGTCGCACGCCTCGCCGAACTGCAGCAGGCGGCGGTGGTGTCGATCCCGGCCCACTGGCGGTCACTGGCGGACCACGAGGTCGGGGCGCTCGCCCCTATCGCCGTCGGCCTGTCGTCTACCGCGCCCCTGCACGCGGCGGCAGCGCAGGCATTGCGCGACCGCCATGGGCTGTATCCGGTCGAGGTGTTCCGGTCGACCGAGACGGGGGGCATAGCCTCGCGACAGCAGTGTCGCGCGGACAAGTGGAAGCCGCTACGGGGTGTCACCGTGACCCAGGCCGCCGATGGCACGACCCAGGTCCGCTCGCCGTTTGCACCAGGCGGCACCGACGACGTGTACCGCGGCGCGGATCTGGTGACGGTCCACAACGACGGCACGTTCGACCACCTGGGTCGCCATGATGGGGTGATCAAGACCGGCGGCACGCGGGTGGCGGTTGCTGAAGTCGAGGCACTGCTGCTGGCGGTGCCGGGCGTGCGCGATGCGGCAGTCATTGCCGTGCAATCACCCCAAGCGGCGCGCGGAACCGAACTGTGGGCCGCGGTGGTGGCGCCCGGGCAGACGGTCCCTGAATTGCGCGAGTCCTTGCTGCAACGTTTGGATGCCACCGTGTTGCCGCGGCGCTTCGTTTTCGTGCCGCGCCTGCCGCGCACGGACACGGGCAAGTTGCCGGCGGGGGCGGTGCGGGCGCTTTTTGGTCCTGCGACGGACTTGGAAGTGGTCGATGCCACCGCCGAATCGGATGGAATTCGCCTGCGCCTGCGCGTGCCACAGAACCTGCGGTGGTTTGACGGCCACTTTCGCGACCATCCGGTGTTGCCCGGCATCGTGCAAGTTCATGAACTGGTGATTCGGCCCGTGCGCGCTCAGCGGCCCCAATGGGCCGCAGTGCTGCGGGTACAGCGTCTCAAGTTCCGGCGTATCATCGCGCCGGGCGACGAACTGACGGTCGCTGTGCGGTTCGGCCAACCGCAAGGGGTTGTCGACTTCGCAATCGCGCGCGGTGACGACCCGTGCGCCAGCGGCAGACTGGTGTTTGACGCAGGTGGCGACCGTGGCTGATGCATTTGCCCCGTGCATCTTGATACCGACCTACAACAACGCCGCCACCTTGCGCGCGGTGGTCGAGCGCGTGGCCCAGAACGGCGTGCCCGTATGGGTGGTCGACGACGGCAGCGGCCCGGCTGCCCAGGCAGTGGCGCGCGCGCTCGAGCGCGAAGGCGTCGCGCACGTCATCTGGCGGCCGCAAAACGGCGGCAAGGGTGCGGCGGTCAAGGCTGGATTCGCAGCAACGCACGCGGCGGGCTTCACCCACGCCCTCCAAGTGGACGCGGATGGGCAACACGACCTTGATCAGATCCGCGCATTTCTTGACGCTGCCCGCACGTTTCCCAATGCGCTGGTACTGGCGCACCCCGTGTTCGGTGCCAACATGCCGCGCGGCCGCAGAATCGGACGAGAAATCACCAACTTCTGGGTGGCCATCGAAACGTTTGGTCGGGCCATCCGCGACGCGATGATCGGGTTTCGGGTCTATCCCCTGGCGGCGACGTTGGCCACACAACCGTCAGGCGACCGCATGGAGTTCGACATCGAGGTGGCGGTGCGCCTGGTGTGGGCGGGCACGCCGGTGCTGAACTTGCCGGTCGCGGTGCGCTACCTCAGCGCGGCCGAGGGCGGGGTGTCGCACTTTCGGATGGTGCGCGACAACGTGCGCATCTCGTGGCTGCATACCCGCCTTGTCGCCGAGGGGTTGGCGCGCAAGTTGTTGCTCTGGCAACGCTTTGGCAGGCGTCTGGCAGTCGAGCCGTGACAACGGAAACGGCAGCCGGCGCTGGCTGGCTAAGCGTCGCCGAAAAAGGCAGCGTGCTCGGCATTCGCTTCACGGTTTGGCTTGCGACGGTCGCCGGTCGCCGTCCGGCGCGCTTGCTGATCCGGGCGGTCGCGCTCTGGTACACGCTGTTGCACCCGGGGGTGCGGCGCGCGAGTCGCGACCTCGGCGAGCGGCTGGGCGAGCCACGGCGCGGCTTGCGTGCCATCTACCGGCACGTGTTGTGCTTTGCCGAAACGGCGCTCGACCGCCTGTGGTTGGTGCAAGGTCGCGGCGATCTTTTTGCGTTGACCCGCGACGGTCACGACCACTTGGAGCGCTTGTGTGCCAGCGGCCGCGGCGCCATTCTGCTGTCCGCGCACGTCGGCTCCACCGCAGCGATGGCCATCGGCGGGCACGACGAACGCCTGCGGATTCGAGTGGTTGGCTACTTCAAGAACGCCGCCAAGATCAACACTGCCCTGCGGCATCTGAATCCCCGCGCCGCCGCGCAAGTCGTGCACATCGACCCCGGCCGCGCAGACACCGTGCTCGAACTCAAAGACCGCATCGAGCGCGGCGAACTGCTGGCCATCGCCGCCGATCGCGTCGGCCTCAATGACCGGGTCGTCACCGTACCCTTCTTGGGCCACCCCGCCTCCTTTCCTGCCGGGCCTTTCTTGTTGGCGGCAATGCTGCAGTGCCCGGTGTACTTCGTCTGCGGCATCTACCGCTCGCCGAACCACTACGCGCTGCACTGCGAGCCAATGGTTGACCGCGTGGATTTGCCACGCAAAGACCGCCAGGCCGGCCTGCAGCGCATCGTTGGCCAGTATGCCGACCGGGTCGCTCACTACGTGCGCGCCGCCCCGGACAACTGGTTCAATTTCTACCCGTTCTGGTAGGGTCCGAACGCATCCCACCATCATTCAGATCGTTGATACTACGTCGTTTTCCGACTTGTGACCGCCGATTGCCGCTCACGCAAGTCGCGTGCGCGGTTGGCATTGCCGGCATTTGCCTACGAACAGCGGGCGCGCGACAGCCGGTCGGACACGTCCACTTCACGATCCCCCCCTCTGTTCAGATCGTTGTTTTCGCAAAGCACTCGTCGGCGCAGGTGCCCGCGGCGCGGAGCCGGCCATGGGTCATCGGACACCGTCGACAGGCATCGGACGTCCGGTCGGACACTGGTGCCCACGCGCCCCCCCCATTGTTCAGATCCATGAAGTCACTGGAGTTTTTCTGGCTGGCGCGATCGCAAGGCCCGCCGCCTTGACGCGCCGCGCAAAACGGGGCAATCCGCACGCAGCGCCTGACCGCGCGGAGGACCGAGGGTCGTGAGCACGCCGGTGCTGTACCAAATCCACTACTCGCCATGGAGCGAGAAGGCCCGGTGGGCGCTCGCCGTGCGCGGGGTCGCCTACCGCAAAGTCGAGTATTTGCCGATGATTGCGACGCCGCTGTTGCGCGCGCGCTTGGGTCGATGGAGTGGCAAGGTGACCGTGCCCGCGCTTTTCGTCGACGGAACCGCATACAACGACTCGTATGCGATTGCCCGGTGGGCCGCAGAGCGGGGCAATGGACCAGACTTGTTTCCGGCCGAGCGCCTGGGCGAGATCGAGCGGTGGAACCAGCGCAGCGAAGCCATTCTCGGCCATGGCCGCGCGTTGGTGACGCCTCGCGTGGCCGGCGACGCCGCGGCGGCCCTGGAGCAGGTGCCGAAAGGCCTGCGGTGGATTGGCCCGCTGTCGGCGCCCCTTGTGGCATTTGGCGTCCGCTACTTGCGCGACAAATACGCCTTGGAGGCCGTCGGGCAAAACGAGCGCCGCGCCGCCATGCGGACGGAACTGACCACCTTGCGCAGCGCGTTGTCTGGCAGTGATCACCTCATGGGAACCCTGACGTATGCCGATATTGCGATGGCCGTCGCCCTGCAGGTCGTCGTCCCAGTGGCGGACGCACATGTGCGCCTGGGACCTGCGACGCGCGCGGCGTGGCGCGATCCGGAGTTGGCGGATGAGTTCGCCGATTTGATTGGCTGGCGCGACCGCCTGTACGATCGCTGGCGGCGTCCAGTGTCGTGTTGAATGGGGTCGTGCAAGCGTCTTGAGGTGGCCATGATCTGGCAGCGGTGGATGGCAATAGCGGTGGCAATGTGGTGCGTTGCCTGTGACGACCGCACAAGTACACCAGCGACCGTCGACGGGAGCAGCGCAGCCACTTTTGACGCCACTCTTCCGGACGGAGCGGCCTACAAAGGTCCGTTTCCGTGGCACGCCGACGACAAAGTGCCTGATGGGTGCCAGTCACTTGCTGCCGATTGGGACTGCATGTTGCCGTGGCCAAGCGACTGGTACCGACAGGGTGCCAGTTCGGGCGCGCCAAAGCTGGTCATTGGTGGCGTGGCCGCGCCAAAGCACGCACAGACCCAAGGCAATTCGGCCGGCGCGCCGATCGACCTGCTCGCCCTGTTCAACCAAGACGGCTTTGGTGTGCTGGGCCAGATCGGCGTCCGGCTGCCGGGTGGCCCAAGCGAGAAGGGTATGGTGGCCGCGTATGTGGGTGGCAAGGTCAATCCGGATTTCTCGCCGTCCCTATCGCCGGCAAGTCTGACCTTGGTGGTGGACGCCGAAACTGGCAAAGCAGTGGCGCACTTTGCGGAGCCGGACGGCACCACGGACGCCGCTGCCGACCGCTTGCTGATGATCCGCCCCGTCGAGCGGCTGCGGGACGGTCGCCGCTATGTGGTGGCATTGCGCACCGGCATTGCCAGGCTCGACGGTACGCCGTTTGCGCCGCCCACGACGTTCAAGGCCCTGCGCGACAAGACGCCGAGCGCGGCCGCGGACGCGTTGCGCACCCATTTTGAGGCGGATGTCTTTCCGGTGCTGGCCAAACTCGGGGTGCCGCGCGACCAACTGCTGCTGGCTTGGGACTTCACCACCCGCAGCGAGGCCAACGCGACCGGCGACATGTTGAGTGTGCGCACCAAGACGCTGGCGGCGCTGGCCGCGCTGCCGCTTGAAGCCACCATCACCAAGGTCATTGCCGACCCAAAGCCGCTGATTGCGCGCCAGTTCGAGGGGCAGTTGCGCGTGCCGCTGTTCGTGGACGGCGAAGGGCCGGGCGTCAAGCTGGTGCTCGACGGCGCAGGACAAGTGACCCAAAACGGCCTGGCGTGGCTGCCGTTCACGCTCATCGTGCCGCCCAAGGTGTGGCAGGGCCAGGTCAAGGGTCCGCTGCGCGTCGTGCAGTATGGCCACGGCTTTTTCGGCACGCGCAACGAGGTGGTGGTTGGCGTCCTGCCGCACCTGCTGGACAAGATGGGGGCGGTCGGTATCGGCATCGACTGGTGGGGCATGTCGCTCGGCGACTCGACCCAACTGGTCGCCGACCTCATTGCCGCCCCAGAATTGGCGCTGCGATTCGTGCTGCGGTCGCACCAGGGCATGGCCAACCAGCTTGCGCTGACCTGGGCCGCCCGCAACGGTTTGTGGAAGCTGGTGACGCCGCACCACGGCGGGGTGCCGCTCGACGTCGGCAGCGATGTCTATTTTTACGGGCTGTCGCAAGGGCACATTCTGGGTGGCACCCAGGTTGCGCTCAACCCGTGGATCGACAAGGCGACCTTGGGGGTCGGCGGTGCCAGCTTCGGGCTGATGATGTCGCGGGCGGCGCCGTTTGCGACGTTTCTGGCACTTTTGACCAGCCTGACCGGCAATGCGCAAGACGCCACACGGCTGTCGCTGCTGATGACCGGGCCCCTGGAGCGCATTGACCCTGGTACCTATGGCCCGCACTTGCGCACCGACACCTATCCAGGCAGTCCGGCCAAACGGCAGGTGCTGCTGCAATGCGGGCTGAGTGACACGCAAGTGCCCAACATCGCCAGCCACTTGCACGCGCGCATCCTCGGCGTGCCGTTGCTCTCGCCGGCACCGCGCACGGTGTGGGGCCTGCCCAACGTCCAAGGGCCGGTGCCGGATGCGCTGGTCGAGTTCGATTTTGGCAAGCCGGCGCTCGATGCAACGGGCCCTGCCCCCGACAACGGCAATCCGGTTCACGACGCCCAACGCTACCTACCGGCGTCTCTTGAGCAAATCGATCGCTTCTTTCGACCGACCGGTGTGGTCGAGGCGACCTGCGCTGGCCCTTGCGATCCAGAATGACCCGCTGGTTTGGCCACGCCGGCGCTGGCTCTTTGTCGCAGCGCAAGGGG
>CAXRHS010000278.1:0-4535 GCA_964230235.1 Myxococcota bacterium | reverse complement strand
CGTGTAGTTCCACGAGTTGCGCCCAGCACGCGGTGGACCCCAATTGGCGATCCGCACCCCGGCCTGCCACCGCGCCTTGCCGCCCCCGTCCCACTGTGCTAGATCGCGCGCCCCGCCGCCCCCGGGCGGCGCCGACCCAGTTGGAGCGCCCGATGAAAATCCACGAATACCAGGCCAAGCAACTCATGCGCAGCTACGGCGTGGCGGTGCCCGAGGGTTACGTGGCCTTCACGGTCGCCGAGGCCAATGAGGCCGCGCGCAAGCTGCCAGGCCCCATCCGCGTGGTCAAGGCGCAGATCCACGCGGGCGGCCGTGGTCTGGGCGGCGGCGTCAAGGTGTGCAAGTCGCTGGAGCAAGTTGACGAGGCCGCGAACCGGATCCTGGGCATGATGCTCAAGACCCACCAGACCGGTCCAGAAGGGCAACTGGTGCGTCGACTGTACATCGAGGGCGGCGCGGACATTGCCCGCGAGCTGTACCTCGGCATCCTGCTCGACCGCGACAGGGGTCGCCTGGTGGTCATGGCGTCGACCGAAGGCGGCATGAACATCGAAGACGTCGCCCACAACACGCCGGAAAAAATCGCCAAGATTTGGGTCGACCCCAAGGTCGGGCTGCAGGGCTTTCAGTGCCGCAAGCTCGGCTTCGCGCTGGGCCTGTCGGCGAAAAGTGTCACCTCGTTTACCAAGCTGCTGGTGAACCTCTACCGGCTCTACACCGACCTCGATTGTTCGCTGGTCGAAGTCAATCCGCTCATCGTGACAGGCAGCGGCGAGGTGATGGCGCTGGATGGCAAGGTCAACTTCGACGACAACGGGCTGTTCCGCCATGCGCAACTCGAAGACCTGCGCGACTTCGACGAAGAAGACCCGGCGGAGGTCGAGGCCGGCAAGTTCGACCTGTCGTACGTGCATCTCGATGGCAACGTCGGCTGCCTGGTCAATGGCGCTGGGCTGGCGATGGCGACCATGGACATCTTGAAGCACTACGGCAGCGAACCGGCGAACTTTTTAGACGTCGGCGGCGGCGCGACGGCCGAAAAGGTCACTGCCGCGTTCAAGATCATCTTGTCCGACGACCGGGTGCAGGCGATCTTCGTCAACATCTTTGGTGGAATCATGAAGTGCGACACCATCGCCCAAGGCGTCATCGCCGCGGCGCGCGAAGTCGGCTTGGACCGCCCGTTGGTGGTGCGCCTCGAAGGCACCAACGTCGAACTCGGCCGCCAGCTGCTGGCCGAAAGTGGCCTGCCCATCACCGCAGCGCTCGACATGAAAGACGGCGCCCAAAAGGCGGTCGCCGCCGCCGCCCAATTCGCCGCGCAGCGCGCGTAAGGATTTGTCCGACAACAACTCGATCGCTATGCAAACCAGCGGAGCGGCGAGTCGGCTTGCAAAGACGCGAGCTTGCGACCCACCCAGTTAGCAAATGGAACGGATCCCAGAAGGACTGATTCTGGGACAGTTCCCAAGGAGCCCTACCATGGCCGTCCTCGTTGGCAACCACACGCGCCTTTTGTGCCAGGGCATCACCGGTTCGGCCGGCGCGTTCCACACCCGCAACTGCATCGCCTACGGCACCAACGTGGTGGGCGGCGTTACGCCCGGCAAGGGTGGCACGCTTTTTGACGACCAGGTGCCGATTTTCGACACGGTGGCAGCGGCCGTGCAGGCGACCAACGCCAACGCGACCATGATTTTCGTGCCGCCGCCGTTTGCCGCCGACGCCATCATGGAGGCGGCCGACGCCGGGGTCGAGCTCATCGTGTGCATCACCGAAGGCATTCCGGTGCTCGACATGGTGCGCGCCCAGACCTACCTCGACGGCCTGCGGGCTGAGGGCAAGACGCTGCGGCTGGTTGGCCCCAACTGCCCGGGCGTCATCACCCCTGGCGCCTGCAAAATCGGCATCATGCCGGGCCACATCCACAAGCCTGGCCATGTCGGCGTGGTATCTCGCTCGGGCACGCTGACCTACGAGGCCGTGGGCCAGTTGACCGCGCTCGGTTTGGGGCAATCAACCTGCATCGGTATCGGCGGCGACCCGGTCAAAGGCACCGATTTCATCGACTGCCTGCAACTGTTCCAAGCGGACCCGGACACCCATGCGGTCATCATGATTGGCGAAATCGGCGGCTCGGCCGAAGAAGCCGCGGCAGCTTGGGCCCAGGCCAACTTTACCAAGCCGCTGGTCGGCTTCATCGCCGGCCTGACCGCGCCGCCCGGCCGCCGCATGGGTCACGCCGGCGCCATCCTCAGCGGCGGCACCGGCACCGGTCAGAGCAAAATCGCGGCCTTCGAAGCCGCCGGTATCAAGGTCGCGCCGACGCCGGGCGACCTGGCGTCGACCCTTTTGCAGGTGTGGAAGCCTGCGTAGTCCGTCTACCTTCTTGGAGTTTCCCATGGCAATCGAACGCACCCTGTCCATCGTCAAGCCCGACGGCGTCCAAAATGGCCACATCGGCCACGTCATCACCGTTTTCGAGGCCAACGGCCTGACCATTCGCGCCGCCAAGCTGGTGCGGCTGACCCAGGCCCAGGCCGAGGGCTTCTACGCCGAGCACAAAGGGCGGGGCTTCTTTGGCGAACTGGTTGAATTCATGACGTCAGGCCCGGTGCTGCTGATGTGTCTCGAAGGTGAAAACGCCATCGCCAAGAACCGCGCGCTGATGGGCGCGACCGATCCGGCCCAGGCGGCCGACGGCACCATCCGCAAGCTGTACGCCGAAAGCAAGGGTCGCAACACGGTGCACGGCTCGGACGGCGAGGCGTCGGCGGCGCGCGAGCTCAGCTACTTCTTTGGGGCAGCGTTTGAGATGGTGTAGCGCCTGGCGGGCGGGTGCCGCCAGCCGATTCGGGTCCTTGGAAGCGCCAGGTCAAGTCGGGGGCGCGACGCGTTGGCGATGTGGTCCCGGGTCGGGCCGTCGCGCTACTTGACCACCTCCGGCACCCAGCCGTTGGTTGCCAGCAGCACGAAAAAGCCAATCACATACGCAAGCGTCACGTGCCAGCCGTTGCGCAGCCAACTGCCGACCGACTTGGCCTGCGGGTACATGTTGCTGATGGCGACCCCCGCCGACGAACCGAACCAGATCATTGATCCGCCAAAACCCACCGCATACGCCAACATCCCCCAGTCGTAGCCCCCCTGCTTGAGCGCCAGCGCCGTCAGTGGGATGTTGTCGAACACCGCGGACAGAAAGCCGAGACCAAACGAGGTCTGCCACGACGCCCCGGGCAGTCGGTCGACGGGCATCATCGACGCGCACGTCACCAGCGACAGCAAGAACACCGCCCCTTTGGCCGCGTCGGGCACCACTTTCCAGTCTGGGGCGCGTAGCGGCGTGCAGGCCACCACCGCCAGCATCACCGCAACACCCAACCACGGGAACACGTCGCCCGCCGCAGGAAACTGCGTATTGACCACGATGTTGACAACCACAGCCGCAATCAGCACCAGCAGCACGACCGCGAGGTGGCCCAAATCGGCCTTGGTGCCCTCCGGCGGGTTGGCCAGAATTGGCGAGTGCTTGTGCTGTTGCAGCGCAGCGGGAATGCCAGATATCACCAGCGCCGTCGCCGCGGCAATGTAGGCGTGCAGGACATCGAACGGCGACTTGTGGGCAATCCACATCATGGTGGTGGTGGTGTCGCCGACGACGCTGCCAGAACCGCCAGCGTTCGAAGCCGCGACGATAGCCGCCAGATAGCCGACGTGAACCTTGCCGCGGAAAAGAGTCTGCGCCATCGCCCCGCCAATCAGCGCCGCCGCGATGTTGTCGAGAAACGACGACAGCACGAACACCATGACCAGCATGACGAAACCGCCCTTCCAGTCATCGGGCAAGAGCGCCGGCAGCAGCGCCGGCACCTTGCTTTCTTCAAAGTGCCGCGACAACAGCGCAAAGCCGATGAGCAGGCCAAGCAGGTTGGCGAGCACCACCCATTCGTGGCCAAGGTGCGACAGCAGGCCTTCGGGGCCGCGGCCGTGCGCGAAGCCACCCCAGAGTAGTTTGTACACCGTCAGCGTGCCCAGGCCGATGAGCGCCACTTGCAGCGTCTTGGCGTGAAAGAGCGCAACGCCCAGCAGCGTCAGGCCAAAAATCACGAAATCCAGAGGAACACCAGCAATGTCAACGGTGTGCATGATGGGGGGATCCTTGTTTGGCTCGTTGTGGGCCGTGGCGCTCAGGCTGGCGGTTTGGTGCAACTGGCGCGCCGCTCGGCCGCGCACCCGCACGACCCGCAGCCGCCACCGGGACCGCGACCGGCTGCGCGTTGGATGACGAACCACAGGCCGCAGGCGGCGGCGAGCCCTGCAATGGCGGCGAGATCAGTCCAGTTCATGCCTTCCTTCCAAGCCCAAGGCAGCAAGCCGGGTGCGGCGGGTTTGAGGGCTCGGCCAGCGTCGTCATCCCTTGCGCTCAACCCTTGGCAAACAGGCCGGCAAAGCCCATGAACGCCAAACTGAGCATGCCGGCGACAAAGAAGTTGAGCGCAACCCCGCGCAGCAACTTGGAAATCGGCGCGAACTCT
>CAXRHS010000277.1:0-4598 GCA_964230235.1 Myxococcota bacterium | reverse complement strand
GCGGGGCCTGCGCAGTGCCGGTCTTGCCCGCCATATTGGTCAGCGCCGGTTGGCTGCCAAACGCGGTGCCGCCCGACTCGTTGACGACCGCAAAAAGCATCTCTTGCACGAGCGGTAGCGTGGTCTTGCGCAGGGTCAGCTGACGCGGCGGGTCGCGATTGGGCGCGACCAGCTTGCCCTGGGCATCTTCAAAGCCAGCGACTACGGTCGCGCGCGGAAGCCAGCCGCCGTTGGCGATTGCGGCATACACCCGCGCCAATTGCAGCGGCGACGCGAGCACGTCTTTTTGGCCGACTGCGGTCGACAGCGCAAACCCGGGGTAATAGCCGCCCGGCACGTGCTGCTTGTACCAACTGAGCGAAGGCACCCGGCCGACCGACTCGCGCAGTTCGATGCCGGTTGGCTCGCCAAAGCCAAGCTTGCGCGACCACGCTTCGAGGCGATCGATGCCCAGCTCTTCGCCAACCCGGTAGAAGTACACATCGCAACTGGCCCGAATCGCGTCATGCAAATCCACTTCGCCGTGGCCGCGGCGGTTGTGACAGTGGAAACGCCGGCCGCCAAAGTCGTAGTGGCCGTTGCAGACGTACTCGCTTTTGGCGGTCACGATGCCTTCTTCAAGGCCGGCGATGGCCGCAACCACCTTGTAGGTCGAAGCCGGTGGGTAGCCATGGATGGCCTTGTTCAGCAGCGGCGCGTAGGCGCTGATGTCGGCGAGTGGCCGGCTCTGCGGGGCGCGCTTGCCCGCGAGCGCGTTTGGGTCGAAGCTCGGCTTGGCATATAGCGCCAGCACATGGCCGCTGTTGGGATCCAGCACGACCGCCGCGCCCGCGAAAACGTCCTTGAGGGCCACCTTGACCGCGCGCTGCAGTTCCAAGTCCAGGGTCAGGCGCACGTTGGGGCCGGCCGTCACTGGCCGCGGCTTGAGCGCAGCGACCAGTTCGTCCAATTCCGTGGCCGGGCCTTCGCTCTCGTTGCGGCGCACCAGGATCTGCTCGCCATCGAGGCCGCGCAGGGCACTATCGAGGGCCGCTTCGAGTCCCGAACGGCCCACTCGATCGGTCAAGCCAAAACGCGGCGGGCCGAACGGCAGCACTGGCACCATATCGCGCGGGTTGACGTCGCCGCGGGAGCCGATGACGTGGCGGGCCAGGTAGCGATACGGGTCCTCCCGCTGGATGGCGGCCACGACCCGCACGTCGGGCAGCCGATGCCCGTTGGCCCGCAACACCGCGACCTCATCGTTGAAGCTGCGGCGGCACAACGGGCACTGCAAGATATGGGTCTGCTTGCGCATCGCCTGGCCGTCGTAGGGGCACGCGTCGACGTCGGCAAAATCGCGGTCACACGCGTGACAGTGCCAACCCTTGCCCGTGGCCACCAGCCTGCGTTGATCGAATGGGCAGGTGGTGCGCGGCGGCACCGGCTCAAAGCCGCGGCCGCAGGCGCTGCAGTGGCGGTGCGGACGTTCGCTGACCAGTTCCAGCGCACTGGAGTCGTATGGGCAGTGCGAACTGACCAGATCGCGTCGCACCAGCAAGGGCTTGCGCTTGCGCGGGTCCACGGGCTTGTGCAGCTCTGTGAGCAGTTCGGCCCGCTCCGCGTCGCTCAAGTCGATCAACTGCGCCAGGGCATCGACGATGGGCGCAATGCGCTCTGGCTTGACACGGTGGGTCAGGATTTCGACGCTGTGCGACTCGATGTTGCGGGCCAGGACCGTGCCATCGGACGCCTTGATGAGCCCGCGCGGCGCCTGGGCGCGCACCTTGGAAACGCGCTCGATGACCGCGTACTTCTCATAGCGGTCGCCGCGCACGACCTGCACCACCACCAGCCGCGCCGCCAGCGCGAGCAGGCACACCGCCCCCAAGGCGAGGCCGACGCGGTTGCGCGAACGGAAGCGCGCAGGTTCATGAGACTGACCAATCGCGACGGACATGCACACGGTAGGCCGACCCGGCGGCGGCAGCGACTGTACACCGGCTGGGGCTGCCAGGCGAAACCGCTGGGCCTGGCCCGGCGCCGGGCCAGGCGGGGCGAATCGAGGTTTCGACTTTCCCGGGCTGCCGGTTGTCGCGCCACCCCAACACGGCCGGCACCCTTGACGCCGGCCTGCGGCAAGTGGACGCTCCAGGCTCCGCGTCTGCTGGCGCGGGGCCTGCGGCAGCGTGCGCGACCCTCGCAATCGCCGCCTCCGCAAACCAGTCGACTGCAACGCCCGGCAGTCCCGGGCCAAGGAACACAAAATGACGTTTCGGTTTCGTGGCGCCCACCGCGTTGTGCTGGGCCTGGTCCTGACGGCTCTACTGGCCGCCGCGCCTGTCTCGGCCGCGGTGCCGGCGACGGCGACGCTGGAAGGCGTGCTGACCTCGGCCGGCGGCGGCCCGGCGGCCGATGGCAACTACACGCTGACGCTTGCCATCTATGCCCAGCAGTCCGGCGGCACTGCCGTGTGGACGGAGTCCGCGGCCGTGACAGCAAAGGCCGGCCAATTTACCTGGCAGCTCGGCAGCAAGACACCACTTTCGGCGTCCGGCCTCAACCTGAGCGCAGCCTGGCTGGGCGTCACCATTGGCTCGGACCCGGAAATTGCACGGCAACCGCTTGGTTCTGCGCTGTATGCGCAACGCGCGGCCATCGCAGAGAGCTTGGACTGCTCGGGCTGCATCAAGGCCGGCGCACTCGACACCGCGGTATTGCAGCCCTATGCGAAGGCAGCCGACCTGGGCAACTACGCCAAGACCGCGGACCTCAGTGGCTACGCCAAGTCGGGCGACCTCAACGGCTACGCCAAGACGGGCGACCTCGACGCCTACGCCAAAGTGGCGTCACTCGCCGCGGTGGCCGCCAGCGGCAGCTACAACGACCTCAAGGACAAGCCGAGCCTCGCGGATGTGGCCAAGACTGGCAACTACTGAGATTTGCTAAATAAGCCGGTCGCAGCCAAGGTCGGCGCCAGTTGCGGCAGTGGGCTGGTCCTCGCCGGCTTCAAGTCCGACGGCTCGCTCGACTGTGGCCCGCTGCAGGTGCCTGCCGACGCGATCGACGAGATCTCGAACGGCTTGATTTGGAACCAGTTCGTCGATTCGGTGCCGGGCGGCCAGAAGATCAAGATCGCCGACGGTCTGGGCGCGGGCGTCTCGGACAGCTTGAACTTTCCGGACATCGGGCTGGCGCAGGCGATTTGGGTCGAGGTCGACGTGTTCAACTCGGATCTGACCCACATCACGGTCGAGTTGTTCGGGCCCGGCATGGGCGCCCCGTACATCCTCTACAGCAAGAGCAAGAGCGGTCAGACCCTCAAGGCGGCGTTCAACAAAGACACCGCCATTGCGTCCGGCGACATGAACAAGGACTGGATCGGCAAGAACATCAAGGGCACCTAGTCGCTGACCGTCAAGGATCCGGTGGACAATCAGCTCGGCATTCTCGAAGACGGCGATTTTTCGTGGTCGCTGCACATCCAGACCTTGTCGAACAAGAAGATTCAGGTCAAAGGCAACCTGCTGGTCGACGGCAGCGTCAAGGTCGGCACCGATTCGACCGCCTGCACCGCGCTGAACGCAGGCGCCATCCGCTGGACCGGCAGCGTCTTTCAGGGCTGCAACGGCAAAGTCTGGACCGGCTTGCAGGGCGCGGACGGCAGTTCGCCGGGTTCGGCCGCCAGTTCGTGCAAGACCTTGCACAAAGAGTTCCCAAATCTGGGCGACGGGGTGTACTGGCTCGATCCCAACGGCGGCAGCGCCGGCGACGCCTTCCAGGCGCCGTGCAACATGACCCGCGACGGCGGCGGTTGGACCATGGGCGTCAAGATGTGGTACCAGAACGGCATGAACGGCACCACCGGCGCGGTTGGCAGCATCACCGACGCGCTGCAGCTCAAAGGCAACCCGTGGAAGCTGTCGGACACCCAGATCAAGGAAATCATCGGCAGCGACAACAACTTTGACGTCATGTTCGACCAGGCCAACTACAACACCAGCTACTCCAGTGGCAACTATGAGTACGTCGTACTCTACAACTACACCGCCACTTGGACCTGGGCCAAGGTCGTGCCGGCCTCCAGTACCGCGACCAGCGTCAAGTCGTACCGCATCAGCGACGGCGCAGTGGCGTGGAGCGGCAACTTCCAATGCGGCGACGTCGGCGGCTGGGGCATCAACTGCTACACCGTCACCGCCGGCAGCAACCCGCAGGGCGGCGCCGGCTGCAACATCAACATGGGCACGGCCAGCAACGGCGGCTGGCACCACCTGTACATGGCCGAGGGCAACACCGACACCTATGTCTACCTGTGCAACGGTCCGCAGCACAGCTCCGGTCACAACATGAACCACCGGTACTGGTTCCGGTAGCGCGTCTCGTGCCGCGGCGTCAGGCCCTTGCAGTTCGGGCTGGCGCCGCGGTCGCTCTGCGGCCGACTCCACCAGCAATTTGGGCTTGTGGTCCTTGGGCTTCTCGTTCTTGGCCCGATAGGCGGCGTTGGCGTCGTCCCTTGCCGCAGCGCCCGCGACCCATGGCGCGCTCGCGGCCACGGCGGCGCCACCACCCAGCGCGGACCGGCAAGCCCGTTGATTTCGTTTGCCCGGTCGACCGCC
>CAXRHS010000276.1:0-4441 GCA_964230235.1 Myxococcota bacterium | reverse complement strand
GGCATCGGTCTGCTCGGGCGGCAGCCCCTTGGCAGTGACGGTGCCCTGGTTGAGCACCTGCGGTCCTTGCAACACGCGAACGTGCAAGCTGACATCTTTGGACTGACCGATGCCGAGGTCGCCGAGTTTGGCGGTGATTTTGCGCGCGGTCGGGTCGTATTGACCGGGGTCCAGGTCGGCTGCGTCGGTGACGCTGACCCCGCCCACTTGCAGGCTGCCGCCGACATACTGCGCATTGGCGGTCAGCGGGTCCTGCAGTACCACGGCCTGGGCCACTGCGCCGCCCGCGTTGGCGACGCGCACCACAAAGCGCACCTCTTCGCCGACGTCGGCAACGCCATTGCCGTTGCTGTCTTGCACCTCGGCAAACTTGAGGGTCGTCTTGAGGCTCGGCGCCTTGCCGACGACCAGCGACGCTGGCCCCAACGCCACCGGCGGCTGGCCCTTGGCGACCACCGTCGCCGTGTTGCTGACCACGGTGCCGTCCGGCGTATCGGCGCGCACCCGGGTCTGGAAAGTGACCACCACCGCCTGCGCCGGTCCCGGGTTGACCATCCCGACCGCCGCGCCCGCGCTTTGCACCACCAGACCCTGGGCCAGGGGCAAGGTGTTGCCGGGGCCGTCGGGCACGGTCTGGCCGGCGACCTTGGTCGAACCGGGCACGTAGTCGGTGCCCGACGGTACCGCGTCGTAGACTTTGGTCTCTTCCAAGGTCTTGTCGCCGGTTGCCGACACCAGCACCCGCCAGGTCACGGTCTGGCCGGTCAGCAGCGGCGCGCCGTCGTCGTCTTTGGCGGTCTTTTCGCTCGACTCCAACGCGCTGGTCACGCGCACGGTCACCTGCGTCTTGTCGGCATCGCCCGGCTGACTGGGGTCATCCGAAGGCACGGCGATTGCAATGCCGTTGGCAACGGTCTGGGCTACGTTGGCGATCACCTGGCCGTCGCTCGCGGTCGCCTTGACGCGGGCATCGAACGTCAGCGTCACCTTGTTGCCCGGCAGCACTACGCCGAGCGCTGGCGTGGTCGCTGCATCCCAACCAATGAGTGCAGCACCGCTCGGGTCGAGCGTGGTCTTGCCCGCCTGACCCACCGCTACGATCTCCAACAGCGGGTCCAGGAGGTCGCCGACCGCGACCGCCTGTGCCGCTGCTTTGCCGGCGACCTGCACCGTGATTTCGTACCGCAGCACGTCCAGCGGGTGCACCTTGCCGCCGTTCAGATCGGTGACGGTTTTTGTGACGGCGAGCTTGGGCAAGGCCGAGATCGGCACGGTCTGCTGCGGGGCGTCGTAGCCCAGGCCGGTTTCGCCTTCGGTGGCCTTGGCGGTAAACACGGGTTTACTGCCATCGGCCGCGGTCGCTTTGACCTTGAGGCCCGCCAGCACCACCACCGGCTTGCCCACTTCGAGCGCCGCCAGCACCGCTGCGTCTTTGGCGACCCAGGTCAGGGTCTTGGCCTTGTCATCAAAAGCGGCGCCTTGCAGACCGATCACATCGAAAACGCTGGTGTCGATACTGGCGACGACCTTGACGTCGCTGGCGCCGGCTTTGACAGCGGTGACTTGCACTTGCAGCGTGACCGTATCGCCGGGCTCAAGCGGCAGTTTGGCCGGGGCTTCCGGAACCAGGCCCAGTTGCACATCGAGCGTCGGGTACAGCACCGGCACCGACAACTGGTTCGATGTCGCCGGATCGCCCAGGTCCGCCTTGCAAGACGCGCTGTTGACGATGGTCGAACCGCTCGGCACGCCCGGCGCAATCTTGCCGCGCACGGCCACCGTGACCTGTTGTCCAGCTGCCAACGACGGAATCGTCCAAGTCACCGTCTGCCCGTTGGCCACGCCTCCGCTCTCGGGTTCCAGCCCCACGATGGCCACCGGTACCGCGTCGGTGATGACGAGGTTGGGCGCCGCCGCGTTGCCGACATTGGCGGCCACGATGTTGAAGCGCACGGTGTCACCAGGGAAAAGGTGTTTGCCCGTCAGGTCTTCGTAGGTCTTGGTCAGCTTGAGGATCGGTCGCACCACCACCGTCGCCGGCGGCCCCAGCAGCACCTTGGGTTCGCTGAGCCCAGCCGCGTTCAGCGACGCGGAGAAGGGCAACACATCGCCGTCTTTGGCGCCCGCCGCCACCGCGATCTTGGCGACGAACTTGGCGGATCCGCCCGCCGGCAGCGCCGGCAACGCCCACACCACGTTGTTGCCCTGCTGGACGCCGCCCACGGTCACGATTTGCAGTTGACCGACTTGCGGCGGCAGCGGCACCGTCACCACCAGGTTGTCGGCCGCCGCCTTGCCGCTGTTTTGCACCAACGTCTCGATGCGCAACACATGGCCGGGGGCGACCAGACCAATCTTGCCCACCCAGCCGCTCTCGTCGTCGACCGTGACCGAGCTGTTGTCAAAGCGCGGAATCGCCGACACGGTCAGGCTAGCGGTCGGGTTCTGGGCCAGACCCGGAATCTGCGCGACGACCGAAATTTGGGTGCCATTCGGCAACTGCGCAATCGTGCCCTGGAAAACCAGTTTGACGTCCCCTTGCGGCGACAGCCCGACCACCGGCACCGTCCATTGGACCTGGCCATTGGCGATCTTGCCGCCGTCAAAGGCGCTCAGGTTGTTCCAGGTGTTGGGTTGCAGAATCGCGGCTACCGGCAGCAGTTGCGCCAGGGCGTCGCCCGTGTTGCGCAGCGTCAGTTCCAGTTGCACCACGTCGCCCGGCTCATAGGGGCCTGCATTTAAGTCCTTGACCTGCCAGGAGCTTGTCGAGAAGTCGGCCTTGGCGACGACCTTGAGCGTGGTCGGCTCGCGCACCGGGGTCGCCAGATCCGCGTCGGACAAAATGGGCGCACCAAAGCCGGAGGCCAGGATCTGCGCTTGGGCACTGACCATTGCGCCATCGACGAGCGGCTTTTTGAGCTTGGCGGTGACCTTCAAGGTCGCGCCGCCGCCGGGCACCATGGTGCCGAGCTTCCAGGTGACGACGCTGGACGCCACCACGCCGCCGTTGTCCGCGCTCACGCCCTCCAATTTGCTGTCCAGCGGCAGGATGACCGTGACGTCTTTGCCGGTGCCGTCGCCGTCGTTGGCGACCGTCAGCGTGTAGGTCAGCGCGTCGCCGGGCCGGGCGTCGCCGCCGTTGTCGTCGGCGACCACCAGCTTGGCCTTGGAGAAATCGACGTTGCTTTGCACCACCACCTGGGTCGGATCGTCTTTGGCTGCCGTGGTCGGGTCGTCGGACGAAACCGGCCCCGCGCCGCCGGTCAGCGTCGCCTGCGCCTGGTTGGCAATTGGCGTGCCGTTGTCCGCGCCCGCCGGCACCGTGCCCTCAAAACGGAATACCAGCACATCGGCCGGACCGGTGCCGAGCGTCGGCGCGACCGGCCACGACAGCACTTTGCCGCCGGCGTCGAGCTTGCCGCCGTCCAGTGGCACCAGATCGGTCAGGCCTGCTGGGGCAACGTCGGTCACTGCAACGTCTTTGGCCAGCGCATTGCCGCTGTTGGCGACCTTGATCTGCCAGCGCAGCACCTGCTTGGGCTTGGCGACGCCGCCGTTCAGTTGCGCCCCCGATTTGGCGTCGAACACGTCTTTGGTCACGGTCAGCTTGGGCGCGGCATCGACCGAGAAGCAGGTCGGCTCACCGCTCGGCTTGGGCACCACGCCAGGCGGACTGGTGCCCGAAGGCGCCGCCGCTTCGGTGGCCGTGATGGACGCCTGGTTGCAGACCTGGATGCCCTTGTCGAGCGGTTTCTTGAGCTTGGCACCAATGGTCAGCGTCTTGGTGGCACCGGCCGCCAGGCTGCCGAGCGTCCACACGGCCTTTCCGGTCCCGTCGATGCTGCCGCCGTCCGACAACACGAACCCCTCGGCCTGGCTCGGCAACGCGTCACTGACCACCACGTTGCTGCCCGCCTGGTTGCCCGAGTTGACGATTTGCAAGGTCCAAGTGAACGACTCGCCCGCGCCGACCACCTGCGCGCTCGCCGCCTTGGTCGAGGCGCCAAAGTCGGGCAGGTTGACCACGCTAAAGCTCACCGTGTTGGTCTTGGCGGCCTTGGGCGTTTCGTTGAATGCAAGGTCTGCGAAATTGTTGACGACCGTGCCAGATGGCGTGGCCTTGTCGACCACCGCGACCACCGTCAGTTCGACCGGCTTGTCGCCCGGGTTGACCGCGGCGATCGTGTTCCAGGTCACTTTGCGCGAGACGGCGTCAAAACTGCCGCCCTGCACGACCACCTGGGTCAATTGCGGCGCCAGCGTGTCGGTTACAACGACATTGGTGGCCGGCGCGTTGCCGGTGTTGGCAATCGCGATCTTGAAGGTGACCTGGTCGCCGCCCTGCACCTGACCGCCGTTGGCATCGCTGAACGACTTCTGCGACGACACCAGCGCCGGCGCCGAGGTGACCTGAAACACCGTCGGGTCGGCCGCGCCGGGC
>CAXRHS010000275.1:0-3987 GCA_964230235.1 Myxococcota bacterium | reverse complement strand
CAGCGCGTTGTGAAATCCCGAACCCTGACCCGCAAGCCGAGCGGCAGCCAGCGCTTTGTTGAGCTGGCCGGCGATCTCGCGTTCACCGACCACAAACGACTCCAAGCCGACCGCCACCCGCAGCAGGTGACGCACCGCCGAGCGGCCGGCGTAGATGTACGGGTTGGGAATGTGCTCCAGCCGCGGACGCGGGTGCAGGTCTGCGCGCACCCAGCGGTCCAGCATTTGGGCGCGCATCACTTCGCCTGCCCATTGCGGCATCGGCGTGGACGCCAGCCACTCGACCCGGTTGCAGGTCTCGACGGTCACCAGGCCGGTGACACCCGCGGCGTTGCGCAGCGAAGTCGCCAGCGCCGCCCGTTCGGCTTCGTCGAGCAGCAGCAAGTTGCGCCACTGAGCGGACGCGACGCGAAAATCGCAGCCCACAATCGCGAGCGGCAGCTGATCCTGCGGCCGCAGCGCTGGCGCGTCGGGATGCACGGGCCGCCCCATGGCGTCCAGTTGCGGTGCGGCGCCCCGGTTCACGAGTGCACCTCCAACGCCTTGCCGGCGCGCAGGCTGTCCATCGCGCGCACGCCACTTGCGGCACTGTCCGCGACGCTGACGCCGTCCAAGTGGCTGCCGGCCAGAACCAGGCTAGGCCACTGGGCGGCCAATTCGTGGCATGCAGAGGCCATGCGCGCGCGATGGCCGACCACATACTGCGGGATGGCCTGGCGCCAGCGAATGACGTGCACGAACGAGGGGTCTGGCAGGCGCGCGGCCTCGGCAAAGGCACTGCCGCGCGCCGACACCACCAGGTCAGCCAGGACCTCGTCGGGCAGGTCGACCGCCTCCGGATCGCAAGCGCCGCCAAAGAAGCCGGTGTGCAGGCAGTGTCCGTCCGGTGCGCGTCCCTCAAAGATGCTGGACGGAAACAGGATTCCTAGTGCGCGCTGGCCCTCGCCGGGCGGAATGAGCACGCCAAAGCCGCGCGGAGCCACGCTTGCAGGATCCGGACCGCCGACGTGGACAACGGCGACCCGGACGGTTTGGACCTGGTCCAGCGCGTGTGCCACCTGTGGCGCCACCGGCCCAAGCAGGTCCGCGGCCTGGTGATTGGGCAGCGCCACCACTACGCTGCGCGCGTGGACGGGCGACTTGTCGGCGGCAAGCGTCAGGTGGGGCGTCACCAGCCAGCCGCCGTCGTGCGGTTCGATGGCGGCGACCGGCGTCCCGGTGCGCACGCTGTCGACAGGCAGCGCTTGCGCGATCGCTTGCGGCAGCGCACCAAGCCCGTCGCGAAAGCTGAACATGCCGCGGCGCACCGGCAGGTCCGCCGATTCGGGGTCGCTCGGCTCGGCCGGCGCCAGCATGGCACCCAAGGTGACACTGCCACCGGCGCGCTCCCAATTCCACAGCCGCGGAAAGGCGTCGCGCGCACCCAACTGATGCACATCGCCCGCGTAGACGCCCGACACAAAGGGCGTCATCAAGTAGCGCGCTGCCTCCTGGCCCAAACGCCGCTCGGCAAACTGCCAGGCGGTATCGGTGGCCGTGGCACCGCCCGGCACCAGCGGCTCGCTCAGCAACCGCAACTTGCCGCGGGCGCTCAGGTAGTCGCCACCGAACAGTGACACCGGGTCCATCGGCAAGCGGCGGGCCTTGCGATCGCGGTAGATGTAGCGCCAGGCCGGCTTGCGCGCCTGCACGACCTCGCCGCCCAGGCCGGTGTCTTCGATCAGACGCCAAAGCGACTGCGCCGAGCCCAGAAAACTAGTGGGCCCGTGCTCGACCAGGTAGCCATCCTTGCGCTCGCTGCGCATCTTGCCGCCGACCGCCCGCGCTGCCTCGAAAAGCGCGCAGTCCAGCCCGAGTTGGTGGGCGCGCCAGGCGGCCGCCAGTCCGGCGATACCGCCGCCAATGATGGCGACGTCGCACTGGCGCATCAGCCGGCCCTCTTCGGTAGCTGCTGGACAGCCTGCACAAACGCCTCGACGCCGGCCATCGGTGTGCGCGGGGTAATGCCATGGCCAAGGTTGGCGATCCAGGCGCAGCCGTCGACTTGTCGGTACATCTCGCGCACTCGGCCGGCGATCGCCGCGGGTGGCGCAAACAGTTCGATCGGATCGAGGTTGCCCTGCACGGCCCGTCCGGCCGCCTTGGCCGCTGCGGCCGCTCGGGCCAGGTCGGCGCGCTGGTCCAGGCCCACGACAGCGGCAGGGACCTGTGCGACGGCGTCTTGCAAATGACCTGGGTTGCGCGCGAAAAGCATGAACCGACCGCCGCGGTCCGCCATCGCCCGCGCAATGCGCAAGGTACTGGGCAACACGTGGCGGCGATAGTCCTCGGCGCGCAACTCGCCAGCCCAACTGTCAAACATTTGCACGGCGTCCGCGCCCGCGTCGATCTGCATGGTCAGGTACGCGATCACCCAATCGGCCAGCTTGTCGAGCAAGCGCCCAAACAAAGTCGGCTCGGTATACATCAACGACTTGATCCCGTCATACGACTTGCTGCCGTGGCCCTCGACCATGTAGCAGGCCAGCGTGAACGGCGCGCCGGAAAAGCCAATCAGCGCGTGGGCGTCACCCAGTTCTTGGCGCACCAGCCGCACCGCTTCGCCGACATACGACAGGCGCTCGACCGCGCTCGCGGGCGCAAGGGCATCCACCGCCGCCGCCGAGGTGACCACCGGGTGCAGTTGTGGTCCCCCTTCTGGAAACGCGACCGTGATACCCATCGCTTCGGGGATGGTCAGGATGTCCGAGAAAAGGATCGCTGCGTCGACGCCCAAACGCCGCACCGGCTGCAGCGTGACCTCCGCGGCGAGGTCGGGCGTGTGCACCATCTGCAAAAAGCTGTGCTTTTCGCGCACAGCCCGGTATTCGGCCATATAGCGGCCGGCCTGGCGCATCAGCCACACCGGTGGGCGGTCGACTCCACGGCCGTCGACCGTGTCGAGAAAGCGCTGGCGGCAGGTCATCAAGTTGGTGGGCTTGGATTGGGTGTCGGTCAAGGTGTGGTTCCGGTTGGCGAGGGCGCGGCCGAGGCAACGCAGGCAGTGGGGAGGTTTGTGTGCGCAGGACCAACCGGCAACCGGCCGTTGTGCTGCCCGCGCCCGGCCATGGTCAGGCCGGCTGCAGGCAGTTCTGGGGCAACGATACGCGGGCGATCCCCGGTTGCGTCACGGCCGTGTCATGTGAAACGAGGTCGCGTCATGGGTTCGCACCGCCCGATTGAACCGGCACGCTGTAACACGGCCTCAGGCACAGCTTGCCCTGGGAATTGCCTTTGTCGTCCTTGATGTCCTTGCATTGCCAGCCCTGCGGGCACGCGCCCGCGGGATCGCTGCCGCACGCGATGGCGCAGAACTCGCCCTTGTCCTTGCCCTCCGCGTCTTGAAACTTGAAGCAGGCGTTGGGTTTGCCGCCGCACGCCTTGGCGTCCTGGTCGCTGGCGTCGCACTTGGCGCAGTACAGACCCTCGGCCTTCTTGCATTGACCGGTTGCCGCGTCGCAGACATGGAAGTACGGGCACTCCCAGTTCTTGGTGCAGCCCTTCGGCACGCATTTGCTGGCTTCGCACTTGTTCGCGAAGTCCTTGCAATCGAAATCGGTCTTGCAGCCGGGCGCGCACTTGTGGGTCTTGGGGTCGCAGTGGGTTTCCTTGGCGGGGCACTCTTCCGCCGCGAGACAACCACCTGGAATCTTGCACTTCTTGTCTACGCACTTCGCTTCGGCGCTGATCTTGGCGCAGTCGCCATCGCCCGTGCACGGCTCGACGCAGTGGCCAAGGGAACACAGCTTGCCGGCCGCGCAGACGCTGTCGTCGCTGCAGCCCTTGGCGCAAACGCCCCACTCGACTTTGCAGATGGTGGTGAACGGGCAGTCGGCGTCGCTCTGGCACGCGCCCGCCGCCTTGCCGCACGACTTGGTCTTCGGCACGCATTGCAGCGCCGCAATCCCTGGAAGCGATTCGCAGGTGTACCCCTGCGGGCAGCCTGCA
>CAXRHS010000274.1:0-2586 GCA_964230235.1 Myxococcota bacterium | reverse complement strand
CGCGCCGCGTTCAACTCGCATCGTGCCGCGCGCACCAACGCCTCGGCCTCGCGCAAGTCGGGCCGGTGGGCCAGCAAGTCCGACGGCACACCCGCCGAGACCTCGTCCGGCAATGCCGCGAACAGCGACGCCTTGTCGCGCGCCACAGGCTGCGGAAAGCGCCCCGCCAGCACGTTCAGGCGTGCCTCCCATTGCGTCGCCTCGCGGGCGGTGTCGCGGCGCAGGGCTTCCGTGGCGGCCAGTTGCGCCGCAAACTGTTGTATCGCCAGTTCGTTGGCGCGGCCGGCCGCCTTGTGCAGCCGCAGCACCTCAGCGGCCTCTCGCTGGCGTTCGAGGGACTGCGCGAGGATGGCATCGGCATGGTCCAGCGCGACCAGTTCTGTGTACGCCGCTGCCAACTCGCCGACGATGGCGGTGCGCACGAGATCGCGTGCCGCTTCGCTCGCCTGGAATTGGGCTGCTGCACCGTCGCGGGCATTGCGCAGCTTGCCCCAAAGGTCGATTTCCCACGACGCTGCGAGGCCAAGACCAAAATCGGGCAGCACGGTTGGCACCGCCTTGCCGGGCATCAGGTCCGTGGTGGCATTACCGGCACCTTCAGCGGTGTAGCGGCCCGGTTTCGTCACCGCCGCAGCCCCGACCGCCGTCACCTGCGGCAGCAAGGCGCCCCCTGCGCGCGACACGCCAGCGCGCGCAATGACGATTCGCTGGGCCGCGATGGCCAGGTCGGGGTTGTCGCGCAACGCACCGGCGATCAGGTCGCGCAGTGCGGGGTCTTCGATCCACGACTGCCACGGGATGCCGGCCATGGTCGGCCGCTCCGCCACCGGGCCAAGCCAGGCCGGCGGGGGCGTGGGGGTCGTCACGGTGACCTCGGCAGTGGGCGCGCCGCAGTTGGGTAGGGCGAAAACGGCCGCGGTCGCCACAAGCCAGCATCGCATCAGGCCTCCACCGGCGCGGGCGGGTCGACGTTGGCCGGCGGCCCTGGGTCCGCGGTGCTCGGCGTTGGATGTGGCGGCGGCTGTGGCCTGCGGCGGATGGCGTCACCCAAGGCGACGGCCAACACATACAACCCCGGGACCACCAGGACACCCCAAAACGTGCCCATGGCCATGCCCCCGGCAGCCGCAGTGCCGATGGTGCGGTTGCCGACCGCGCCTGCGCCAGTTGCCAACGCCAGCGGCAGCAGGCCCACGAAGAACGCCAGCGAGGTCATGACGATGGGACGCAAGCGTTGCTTTGCGGCGGTGGCGGCGGCTTGCAGGGTGGTCAGCCCCTCCTTGCGTCGCTGCTCCGCGAACTCGACAATCAGAATCGCGTTCTTGCCCAGCAATCCGATCAACATGATGAGGGCAATGTGCGCGTAGATGTTGTTTTCGAGGCCCGCAAGCTTGAGACCCCAAAACGCACCAAACACGCCGGGGGGCAGCGAACCCACGACCGCCAGCGGCAAGAGGAAGCTCTCGTACTGTGCCGACAACACCAAATACACGAAAATCAGGCACAGCCAGAACACGATGAGCCCGTCGTTGCCGGCGTTGACCTCGTCGCGCGAGATGCCGGCCCAGTCGATACCGTAGCCGCGCGGTAGTTTATCGCGGGCCACGTCCTGGATGGCCTTGAGCACTTCGCCGCTGCTCACGCCCGGTTTGCCTTCTCCGGTCAGTTCGGCCGACAGGTACATGTTGTAGCGGGTAATCTGATCCACGCCGTGCGATTTCTTCAAGGTGGCGAATGCGCCCAGCGGCACCATTTCGGCGCGGCTGTTGCGAATCTGCACTTTGAGCAGGTCGTCTGGTGCGGCGCGGTGCTCGGGCGCGGCCTGCACCATGACCTTGTACATTTGGCCAAAGCGAATGAAGTTGGTCGCATACTCGCTGCCAAGCATGGTCTGCAGCGCGCCCAGGGCGTCGGCCGGTGTCACGCCACGTTGGGCGGCCTTGTCCAAGTCGATCGCCACTTCGTATTGCGGGTAGTTGGCGTCGAAAATCGTGAATGCGCTGGCAATCTCCGGCCGCGCCTTGAGGTCGATGATGAACTGGTCGACCACCGCCTGCATCTTGTGCAGATCGCCGCTGCCACCCTTGTCGAGCACGCGCAACTCGAAACCGCTGGCGTTGCCATAGCCGGGCACCGCGGGCGGGGGGAAGAACTCGATCTGGGCGTCGCGGATGTGCGCCGTCGTGCGCTCAAACTGCTCGATGACGTCGTCTACTGAGGTCGTTCGCTCGGCCCACGGTTTGAGGCTGACCAACGCGCTGCCATAGGTCGCGCCGGTCCCGTCGCTCAACACGTTGTTGCCGGCGAGCGTGGCGATGCTCTCGACGCCGGCGATGTCTTTGCCAACGGCCTGGATGGCGTTCATCACTTGTTTGGTGCGCTCCAGCGTCGCACCCGGCGGCGCGGTCACGCTGGCGTAGAACACACCCTGGTCTTCGGTGGGGATAAAGCCTTGCGGCAAACGGATGGACACCCAGCCCGTGCCCACCACGAACGCGAGCGTGACCAGCACAGTCGCTCCACGCCAAGCCGCAGCACGACCCACGAACCGCCCATAGCCGCCCTCGACAGCGCCGTAGCCCCGCT
>CAXRHS010000273.1:0-2247 GCA_964230235.1 Myxococcota bacterium | reverse complement strand
AAGCCCAAGGCCTGCACGAGCGGCGCGACCCAGTGCAAGCTCAGCAAGTGTGTTTCGAAAAACAACCAGGGTTGCACCGAAGCCCCGCTGGTGGGCTTGCCATGCGACGACGGCAAGCCGTGCACGACCATCGACCTCTGCGACAGCGGTGGCACCTGCGCCGGAACACCGCTCAAGTGCGACGACAAGAACCCGTGCACCGACGACAGCTGCGACGAAAAGGCTGGGTGCAAGCACGCCGCCAACACCAAGCCCTGCGGGGGCACCGACGCCTGCGCAACAGCCGGCACCTGCTCAGCAGGCAAGTGCACCACAACGCCCATCAACTGCGAAGACGGCAACCTGTGCACGGAGAACAACTGCGACAAGCTTTTGGGCTGCCAGGCCAAGTTCATTCCGGCGGCCTGCTTTGACGGCGACGTCTGCACCGAGAACGACGCCTGTGACGCCGGCAAGTGCAAACCCGGGTCGCAAAACAAGTGCGACGACGCCAACGCCTGCACCACCGACACCTGCGACGCCAAAATCGGCTGCGCCCAGACACCGGCGCTGTATGGCGCGGACTGCGGCGGCGGCAAGAAGTGCGCGGTCGGCCTGTGCCTGGCCGACGACTGCGGCGACGGGTGGTGCGCACCGACCGAGGACGCCGTCGGTTGCCTCAAGGACTGCCCGGAGGAAGGCGGGGCGTGCAAGCCCACCGATGGCGCGTGCCTGGCGAGCTGCAAGGTGTCCAAGTGCGCCACGGTGGACAACGCCTGCAAGGCCAAGCCCGGTTGTCCGGAAATCGGCAGCTGCCTCGGCAACTGCGGGACCGATTTCAAGTGCCAGGTCGAGTGCCTCAAGACGGGCAGCGCGGGCGCCAAGCAAGCACAGGCGTTCTACGATCAGTGCATGCAAGCGTTTTGCGTGCAGAACTCGTGGATTGGCAAGAAGTGCACCGGCGGCGGACCGCAATACGTTGCCTGCGTGGAGGCCTGCGAGAGCGCGATGTGCAAGGTCAACTACTTGCAGTGCAAAGCCAGTCCAGGGTGTCAGGAAGTGCGCAGCTGCCTGCAGGCCTGCAATGCCGGCGACCCGGCGCAGCTGCTCGGGTGTATCGCAGGGTGCAAGGCCAAGGGCAGCGCCGAGGACGTCGGGGTCAATGCCGACTTGGACAGTTGCTCGGGCAAGTACTGCCAATAACCATCCCCCCCCCTTTGTTCAGATCCTTGAAACAACGGCACAATTGGGGTGCGACTTGATCGTCGCCGAGCCGGCCGCCGTGGGCATGCTTGGCACCGCCCCGCCAACAGGCTGGCCGCATCCAAGACCGGACGGCGGTGGGCTCGGGGCTACCCCCCCCCTTTGTTCAGATCGTTGAAATAGTAGCGGAATTTTCATCAAGCCTGATCGACGCGATGCCAACTACCGTGGGCGGGCCGTTGGCCACCCGAGCAGGGCACAGGGCGTGGCCGCGAAGGGGCGGTGGAGCCCCGTGGAGGATCCCCCCCTTTGTTCAGAGGCTTGAAGCGATGAGGTTTTTTCAGACGGAGTTGATCGAAGTCGCGCCAGCGGCCGTGCCGATTGACCCTTTGGCGCGCCCACCAAGATTCGAACTTGGGACCCTCGGCTTAGAAGGCCGATGCTCTATCCAACTGAGCTATGGGCGCGTAGTGGCGGTGCGGCGAGCTACTCGTCCGTCGCCCGCAACGCCGGATCATGCAGCGCCGCATTGAGCGCGCGCATCGCAGCAATCTCGGGAAGGTGGGCCACGCTGCGTGGCCCAAACTTGTCGGCTCTACTCGCCGTAGCCGCCGCCAGCACCAGCGCGACAGCGAGCGCGGCCAGCGTCGCCCCGACGAACTTGGGCTTGGACTCGGCCTCAGACAGCGCCTGCGCCGTCTCCATGTCGCAAGTCAGGCAATAGCGGACGACCGCCGCCGACGCCGCTGCAGTCACCAGCGCCATCCAGAAGGCGCCAGAGGTCAGCCAGCCAACCGGATCGCGCACCGCCGCGACGAAAAAGCTGGCATCGATGGGCTTTTTGTCGATCGCTGCCATCATCAGGCTGGCCATGCGCAGCAGCGTCGCCAGCATCCACGTCGCGGCCAGCATCAGGCTTGCGCTGCGGGTCACATCGGCCGTCGGTGTCACTGGCGGAACCCCGGTCAGCGACATCGCCCGCAGGGTCGTGGCGACAGCATGCGCAATCGCCAGATCGCCCAGGCCCGCCAGCAGCAGTTCTTCGTTGCCGGCCCGCGCGAAGTC
>CAXRHS010000272.1:0-3884 GCA_964230235.1 Myxococcota bacterium | reverse complement strand
AGCCGGCAAGTCGCTAAAGATTGACGTGTCCTCGGCCTCGTCGTCGCCACCGCTGACTTCGCCAAACTGCGACCAGGTTGTGCCGTATGGCGCTCGCGTGACCGTGATGCGGTTTAGCGGCGTCAGCTTCGTCTGGACGTCGACAGCATCGCCACTGATCGAAAGCAGATCGGCATCTTTGATCGTGACGTAGTAATCGAGGCCGATAGGCGTCGTGCGAACACAAGCCAAGCTGGTGCGGCCGTCGACAGTGCGAGAGACGACCGCCAACTGTGCAAGGACAAGCAAGCCACCGAAAATGTCGGCGAAACTTGCGCCACCGGGCGAAGTCCGAAGGTCAAGCTGACCCACCGGCCCCGAGCCGAGCAGCGCGCCAAAGGTGTCCTCGTCGACATAGCCAGACGGCAACCCATACCCGCTTGCCTCGTTCAGCGTATCGTAAGTGGCCGACCGCAGGCCAGTGCCTGAACTTTCAAGGCATCGCAACGCCAAAACGTCGGCGCTACCTTCGTCCGTAAAGATGACCTCAACCGAACCGCCCATCAGCTCGTTCATCGAGACTGCTGGAATGCCGGTGCCATTGGCAAGCTTGAGCGGACCAAAGACGACACCAGCCGCGCCGAAAGTGCGACCCTTATAGACGGCGACGAACGGCGGCTTGTCTTGCTTTGGCTTGATCTTCAACAGACCTTTGGTGGGTATTAGCGCATCAAGGCCGCTGTCCAGTTGCACGGTGATGAAGTCGGTGTATGCCCCAAAAAACTCTTGAGACTCAAGCGGACTGTCGCCGGTATACCAATCTGTCGCCAGTACCGTGGCCGGCAACGCCGCCGGAAAGTATTGCCACCCCTGCGTGCTCAAATGGCCTTTAGTTCCGCAAACAAATGACAGGTCTTGATACAGGTTGTAAACGTTGCCGTTGCCCGGATAGCTAATGGCAGCGCGGTAGCCAGGCATTACTTGGCCACCTTTGCCGGCCTCGGCAGCGACCGGCTGCCATACCAAGTTGTCGACGTTGGCGATGCCACCGGCTTGCGTCATCGCTGAGACAAATTGAAGCGCGATGCGTTGCCGCAGTTGGTCGCCGCTGAAGTATGTATTGGGATTCGATGTGGCGAACGGGCTGAACTCAAAGTCATAGGCCCATTGTGTTGCGCCGGCCGCGTTCTTCGCGACGACCTTGAAGCTACAAACCATCTGAGTCGGAGCCAAGTAGATGGTCGCCGTCGGCACAATCTTGCCAGATAGCTTCGCAGCAAGAGGCCGGTCTAGCACTCGCTCCAATGCATCGGCTTGAAAGTCCCACCAGGCCATGGCGCGATTCGGCCCGTCGCTAACCTTGCCGCGCCAAACCTGCACGGCATCTGTCTGCAACGTTGTGCCACTCGGCAGGCCAGCCTGATTGACCGGCGATGCCCATAGCGTGACGACGCGACCGCGCCACCATCGCGGTGAACTGGTCGCCAGATTGCCAGCCGATACGAGCCGATGCTGATACGCCAGACCAACGACGCCTCGCGTACAGCCGGTGAATGTCGTGGCCGTCTTGCCGGTGTAGCTCACCAGCTCATGGCCCAGCCAAAAACGCCCAGTCGCCGGCCATCCGCTTGTGCTTTCGACGTGGATAGTGTTCGCCGTTGCTGGTTCGTCCTGCGACAACGCGGCGATGTATGTCGGCAGCTTGATGTATTGCCGCACGGTCGCCGTATCGAGCAGCCGAAAGCCGAGCGACAACCCAGCGCCAAGACCTCTGCGGCGGTCGATCTCGCTGCCAATTTCGCTGCTGTCGTCGATGACTAGACTTGCGTCCTCGGCCTCATAGCCAGATGGCAACGTCAAGCCAAGCGCGCGCTCGGTAAAGATCGTCGGTATGCCCTCAATCGTCACCCAGTAGACGACGTTCCAGCCGTACTTGACCGCATCCCAAGCGCCCATCACGCCACCGCCACAAGCGCCCGCAGCGCGAAGAAATTCTCGTCGTCGCCCCACGCTTGCAAGCCGTTCGTTCGCACGATCCAGCCGTCAAGATAACCGTCTGGCGCGGTCGGAGAGTAGGCCGGCGAGCTGGGGCCGACGCGGATACGGCCGGTCAGGCAGTAGCCTGTGTAGTCAGAGCCGCGCACCGGCATGATGACGCCAGCGTCCGCTGCTCGCAGGACTAGGCCGACGTCGAATAGCTGGACGTTGCCCCAGCCGACGCCCAATGCTCGAGCGTGCCGAAAGTTGCGAAGCTCTGCCTTTGCGGCGTCATCGGCCGGCGCGCACTCGTACGCCGCCAGCTCGACAATCGCGGCCGGTGGGTTGGTCGCGGTAAAGCTAACGCCTGGACCGTTGACCGTCGTAGCAAAGCCAAGGACCTTGGCAACGTTGCCCTGCAACGTGAACGTGATCGCGTTGGTGCAGGCAATCGTGACGCGCCGTGTCGTCGCGTTGTAGCTGAACTGATAGAAGCCTGGCAGGTTATTGTTGGCCTCGGTCGCCCACGTCGACAGCGCATCGGTGAACCGCTTCGGGCTGCCAAGTCGAATGACGCTAGTGGCCGCGCCCTCGTTGATCGTGATGGTGTCGTCCATGCACAGCGACGGCAGCGTGTCATCCGTGACACTTTCGCTGTATAGGTAGGCTTCAAGCGTCGCCATCAAAGCACCTCGCCGCCGGCCTCAAGTTGCACTCGCCACCATAGGCTATTGACCGCTTGCCGAGTATAGCCACCGATCGCGATGTCGATCCATGTTGCCGTGTGCCGCTGGTATACCCCACCGCGGCGCGGATTGCTGGCCAGCCGCAAGATGCTGATCAACCGTGCATGTTGCAACGCATCGCAAGTGCCCGACACAATCGGCCGACGTCCAGCCAACCCCGGCACGCCTGGCCGCACTGCACCCGTCGCCGACGCGTCGCCATCGTCGCCTAGAAACGGCACGTCGAGCACTGCCGACAGCAGGCCGACCGGCCCCGGTGCCCACGTTCCAGACGCAGCCGTGGTGCCAGCGAACGTCATTCCGACGCCAGACGCGATGCCCCACCGACCAGTTGCTGCTGCACTCATCGTCAACGTTGCTGCGTCCGTGCTCCAAAGCGTGATTTTGGCACCGCCCGTCGCCGGGTCCTGCACCCACGTCCATCGCCAGAACACCGTATCAGGCCACGGCCGCGCGGCGGCATTAGCCCACGCAACAAATGCCTCCAGCGATCCGAAAGTCGATGGCTCGGTGTTGGTGAAGGTATCGACGAAAGCGCCGATTTGGACCGTGATGGTCCATGCCCAGGTTTCGGTTGTCTCGATGGATAGCATCAGGCTGCCTTGCGCCGGTCATAGCCGGTGCCGTTGACGCTGTTGAGCGTGCCGCTGATGCCCTTGGCAACTTCCTGCGTGCTGCCGATGACGAAACCCTTGTTGAAGTTGAACACCTGCGTCATGCCGCCACCGCCACCGCCGCCAGCCGCGCCGGTCTCGCCCGTCACTGGTCCACCGCCGCCGGTCGTTGCACCACCAGCCGCCGCGCCACCGCCCGCCGGGATAGCGCCACCAGCGATGCCAGCGTAGATCGCCGCCGACGCCGCGTGACCAATGCCACCGGCGACGTTGCCCGTTGCAAAAGACGCGATGCTTGCCGCGGTTTCCGTTAGCGCCAAAATGCCGGCTTTGGTTTGCTCATCATCAACAAAAGCCGCGGCGGCTGCGCCACTTGCTGCAATCGTTCCATCCAGCGCGACGCCCAACCCTTGCGTTGCTTTGGTCATGTCCTCGGTATTGCCAGTGCGCTGCGCGTCCTCGTATTGTGACCAAGCCTTTAGGCCGCTTCGCACGTTTGTCGTGACTGATGCGATGGACGAGCCCAAAACCTTGAACGATCCGACGACCTGTTCTGCCGACTTCGCTT
>CAXRHS010000271.1:0-2027 GCA_964230235.1 Myxococcota bacterium | reverse complement strand
CCGAGTTGTCCACCTGGCCGGCCTGTATGAGGTCGCGGCTGCATTGGCGCTCGGGACTGCTGCGGTCGCCGTCTGCCACTTTCTGGCCCTGGCGCCCGGGCGTGCTGCCGTGGCGCTGGCCGGTCTGATGGCCAGTGCGTGGCTGGCGGCCCACGAAAGCACCGACGCCTGGGCGGCGTGGCAGGACCAGGCGCGCTGGATTGCCAGCGAACCGATGGCGATGGCGCGCGATCTGGCGGTAGCCCAGGTCGACCGAACCGACGACCTCGTCAACCTCGGCCTGCACGCGGAAACTGGACGCAGTGGCCTTGTCGGCGCTTGGCTGATGCAAAACCAGCGCGGACCCGTGGTCGTGCGCACGCTCGCAGTGCAGCGGACCCTGCCGGGCGGGCAGTTTGCGCTTGCGCTCGCGATTGCGATCCGCGCCACCCTGGTGGCGTTGGGGGTATGGCGCGCACTGCGACGGCTCTCGACCGAGCCGCGCTGTGGCCGCTGCGGGCGGTATCTGCGGCGCACGGAGGTTGGCCGAGTCGATTCGGAACAACTCCAGCAGTTGGCCGCGGCCTGGGCTGGCGGCAGCGCCGACGTTCCGACCAGGTTTAGCGAAGGCGGGCCGTTCGCGGTGTTTCGCGATGTATGCCCGCGCGGCCACCATGTGCGCGCAGGGCTGTGCGCGGTGCGGTTGCGCAGGCGAGGGTGGTCAGCGGCGCCGGTCGGAATGGTCGCAGAGTTGCCGCCCGTGCTTGCCGATAATACGTGATTGCTTAAGTCCAGCATCATGCTGTACCCCGGTAATCATGTGCTTGCTGGGTGGGTTGCCAAGCTCGCGTCTGCATTGCAGCCGACTCGCGGCGACGGTGGAAGGTTGATCTTGAACTTCGGCCAGAGTCGATAGCTCGGCTCAGCCCGGCAAAGTCGCCGAACCGGCAACAATGGCGGCGCGGCGCTGCTCAAACCCGGGCGGCGCGATCCAGCCCAGCGGTCGCGGGGCCGGCCTGAAATCGATCCGGTCCCCGTAACCAAAGCCGACTTTGAGGTGGCTGCCATCGATGTACAGCGCGCCAGTGAGCATGCGCGAGGTCACGGTCAACGTGCCGTCAAAGCAGCCGCCCGACAGCGGGCTTCCCTGGACGGCCCAGGTCATCAGTTCGCGCACCTTGTACTGCAAGCGCGGACTGTCGATCGGCAGGACCATGCCGCCGGCCGAGCGAATCGCTGCGGTCGAGCCGGCGGCCGTTGCAACCCAAATCCCTGAAGATTTGTGGTCTTGTGCGACGCCGGCCAGCTCGATTTGATAGCGCGTGGTTTCGGCCGGTACCTTGTGCGCCAACAGCACGTCGTTCAACGCCAGATCGCGCAGCGGTTCGCCATTGATGCTGACTTGCATCCGCCACAAGGGTTGACTGCGCAGGCCTCGCGCAAGCAATTGGTCGAGCAACGCGCCAAATCCGGCGCCATCGGTCGCGCAGAAGTACCCGATGGAACTGCTGGTCGCACTGTTGACGCCAAGCATGGGCGGTCCGTCGCTGCGATCGCTGGCGGCTATTGCGTGCGACGCAGACAAGAAAGTGCCGTCGCCGCCAACGGTCACCACGAGATCGGCCCACCTGGCAAGCCGGCGGTTCAGTAGCGGCGTAACGCGGTGTTCCAGTCCTCGTTCCGACAGCGCCGACAGCACGCATTGAACGCTCGCGACGTGTTCGCGGTGGGCTTGGGCCACGCGATGGGTGATGGGTTGGCCTTCTTGCAAAGCGCGCTGCATTCGCGCATCCGGGTGCGCCTGCAACTGCTCAATTGAACTCGACTTCTTGACAACCGCGACGCGCTTTGGCGCGACGGCGTCACCGACCCGGTGGCCGCTGGACGGACGGAAGGCCATCGTGGGCTGTGCCTGCTACTGGGCAATCGGCATTCGGATGCCGCTTGGATCGGTCAACATGTCGTCGACCTCAGTCATGGCCGGGTCCGGGCCCGGCACCAGTGGCAACGCCATTCGAAACACAGTGCCGAAATTGACGTCTGATTCA
>CAXRHS010000270.1:0-9368 GCA_964230235.1 Myxococcota bacterium | reverse complement strand
GTCGCCGTCGTTGTCGAGGTCGCCAAACAGCGCGAAGCTGGCCCCCAATGCCTGGCCAAACGGGTCGGCGGCAAACGGCGCAAAGCCACCCTTGCCATCGCCCTTGTAGCCCAGGGGCTTGGTCCAGGTCAGGCCGTTGACCACCGCGCTGCCGGCCAGCACCACGTCGTCCAGGCCGTCGCCGTCCAGGTCGGTCACCGCCACCTGGCCGCTGTCCTGGTTGCCAAAGGGCGCCTTGCGCTCGA
Organism: Myxococcota bacterium; assembly: GCA_964230235.1. Classification (GTDB taxonomy): domain Bacteria; phylum Myxococcota_A; class UBA9042; order UBA9042; family UBA9042; genus SXRM01. The sequence continues at coordinate 9,123 of CAXRHS010000270.1, read as the reverse complement.
AAAAGTGCTCCTCGGGCTTCCACGCGCAGAAGTACGAGCCCGCCAACTCCAAACGATAGTTGAAACTCTGCTTGCCGTCCGACAAGCCATACGCCTCGACCGAGCCGGGCATGAACAGCAGCGCCCGCGAGTACTGGCCCTCCGGCAGCGACTCCAGCGCCAGCGCCGGACCTTGCGCCAGGTGCTCGTACACCATCATGTAGTGCTGGGTCGGCAGCAGCAGCGCGCCGTCGTCCGGCAGGTCAAAGGTCTGCCAGGTCTCTGCCGACGGCGCTGACACCTCCGCTTCGATGGGCGGCATCACGTCGTGCGAAAGGTCGGCGAGCTTGGGCCACGGCCCTGGATAGCTGCGCCCGTAGGTGTCCATCACCCGCAAGCGCACCTTGCCGGTGCCCTTGGCGAACATCGCGCGCACTTGTTTGAGCAAGAACGGGTGCTCGGGTACCACCTTCATGGTCTCCAGCGTGCCCTTCTTGAACGGCTGGCTCGGACCGAGCGACTCCAGTACCCCTTTGTAAGTGCCTGACAATTGGCCAGGCGTCGCGGCTTGCAAGGTGTTGGTCCACACGCCCGACTTGCAGAAGCGCTGGAACTCCGGCGCCGGCGGCGTGCCCGTCGGGGGCGGGTCGGGCTGCAGGATTTCGAGCGCGGGCGGGGCGTCTGCTGCGACGTCAGCGGACGGCACGGCATCTGGTGTGGCATCGGTCGTGGCGGTGGCCGCGGCGTCGGTTGGACCGGTGGCGGGCGTCGTTCCGCATGCCAGTAGTGTCAGGCCAATCAAGACGAGCGGGCGAGCATCCATGGTCATCTCGGGCTGAGGCTTTCCCGCCTTGGGGCTGGGTTGGGGTGGCGCGGCGTGCAACCACGGCAGGGCAGGTTCCCCACGCGGCGTACCTATTCGCACTTGGTTGGGTTGCAGACGTTACCGGAAATACTGCACCAGGCACCCTGTCCGTACAGCGTGTTGACGCACCCCAATTTGGCGTCGCAGGTATCGGCGGTGCAGACATCGCCATCGCTGCATTCGCCCGTGCCTTTGACCGCGCAGGCCCCGGCATTGCTGCAGGTGCCGTTGCCCCACGGATCCACGGCCAGCAACCACGCCGTGGGCACGGCGAAACCAGTGGAGGTCCCGCCACCAATCAGAATCGATCCGTTGGTCGACACCGAGGCCGTGCCGAAGGCTTCGTTGGCCGGACCGCCGTAGGTCTTGTCCCACACGAAATTTCCCAGCTTGTCCACCACGAACAGCCAGGCGTCGTCGCTGGTCTTGCCCTTGGTGCCCGACCACCCGACTACGGCCACGTCACCGCCCTCCAGCACCGTCAGCGCGCGCGCGCCGTCCGCGCCAAGTCCGCCGTAGGTCACTTCATGGACGATTGAACCCTCCTTGCCCAGTATCACCACCCAGGCGTCCAATGCACCGCCGCCCTTGCTGGCGGTGGTGCCGACGGCCATGTAGCCACCAGTCGGCAGGGGCTCGATGGCATACAAGTAGTCATTGGCATCGCCGCCCGCACTCAGTGCGTAGGCTTCGGCGCCAAGGTTGCTCCAGACGACGATGTGACCATTGGCCAGCAGGGTCTTGCCGTCCGTCCAGAAGCCCACGCTGACATAGCCCCCCACCGGCGCGACGGCGACGCCTTTGCCGAAGTTGTTCTGGCCGTTGGTCGAGGTTGACTGCGACAGTGGCGTCAAGTCGGCGCTCAGCCGAAACAGCGCGGCGTTGCTGATGCCCTGGCTCGCGTAGCCGGTGGCGACGAAGCCGTCGGTGCCAGCGTCCGTTTGGATGTCATATGTGCCCGAATAATCGCCGACATTGGGGGTCTTGGTCGCCATCACCTTGCCCTGACCGTCGAAGCGCACGTAGAGCTGACTTGGTACGCCCCCCGCCGGCGTGCGGACCCCGGCCGCGACCAGCGTCTGGTCGGGCGCCACCACCGCGGCGTTCAGTTCGTCGTTGGCAGTGCCGGTAATGAAGGTCTTCCACAGTTCCTTGCCCGTCGGGTCGTACTTGGCCGCAAACCCGTCGTAGTCCGCGCCTTTGGTGTAGCCGACCACGCCGATGCTGCCGTCTTGGAAGGCGACGACGTCGGTCACCCAGTTGGTGCTGGCGCCGGTCAGGCCAAACTTGGTGTCGAATAGCTTGCCCTTTTGGCCCGAAGTACACACGCCGTTCTGGCACTTGTCGCCGACGGTGCAGGCGCCGGCATCGCAGGCGGCGCCACTGGCCGGGGCGGTGACGCAGCCCTTGGTCTTGTCGCAGCTGTCGGTCGTGCAGCTGTTGCCGTCGTCGCAGGCGGTCAGCTTGCCCGGCAGGCACTTGCCCTTGTCGCAGGTGTCGGCGCTGGTGCACGGGTCGCCGTCGCTGCACGCGGCCTTGTTGTGGCTGGTTGTGCAGGCCCCGCCGGGTTTGACGCAGCTGTCGTCGGTGCACGGGTCGCCGTCGTCGCACTTCTTGAGCGTTGCGCCCACGCAAGCGGCGTCTTTGCAGGTGCTTGTCACCGAGCATGCGTCGGCGTCGTCGCAGGTCGCCTCTTGCGGCAGGTGCAGACATTCGCCAGTCACGGCATTGCAGGTGTCGAACGTACACGGATTGCTGTCGGCGCAGGGCGTCGCCTTGCCGCCTTTGCACTTGCCGCCGCCGCAGGTGTCGGCGAGCGTGCACGGATTGGCGTCGTCGCACGGCACGGCGTTGTTCGAATGCAGGCAGCCGAGCTTGGGATCGCACTTGTCGGTGGTGCACAGGTTCAGGTCGTCGCAGTCGATTTCCAAGCCCGGTTTGCATACGCCCTTGAAGCAGTAGTCGTTGTCGCTGCATGCGTCGCCGTCGTCGCACTTGGCGGTGTTGCCCGCGTGGGCGCAGCCTTTCTTGGGGTTGCAACTGTCGGCGGTGCACTCGTTGTTGTCGTCGCACGCCAGCGCCGCGCCCGGCTTGCAGGTGCCCGCTTCACAGCCGTCGCCGTCGGTGCACACGTCGCCGTCTGTGCAGGTGGCCTTGTTGTTGGCGGTGGTGCAGCCCTTGACGCCGTTGCAGCCGTCGGTGGTGCACGGGTTGCCGTCTTTGCAGTCTTGCAGGCTGCCGCCCGAGCAGAAGCCGTTGGTGCACAAGTCGTCTTTGGTGCACGCGTTGCCGTCGTCGCACGCCTGGCCGAGCACGGCCTTGTGTTTGCAGCCAATCTTGACGTCGCAAGGGTCGGCTGTGCAGGGGTTGCCGTCGTCGCAGTCTTGGGTGGCGGCGCCGGGCAGGCACGCGCCTTTGGCGCACAGGTCGCCGACCGTGCACACATTGCCATCGTCGCACGGCAAGGTGTTGAGCGCGTGCACGCACACCCCATTTGGCGTGCAGCCGTCGGTGGTACAGTGGATGCCGTCGTCGCAGGCGCCGGGGGCGTTGGGCAGGCACTCGGCGGCCTTGCAGTCCACTCCGCAACTGGCTGCGTTCTCGGCGTTTTGGGCACAGGTGCTGCAGATGCCGTCGCCGCAATAGCCGCAGTCGGTCGGGCAGTTGCTCCAGTCTTCGCCCTTGTCGCAGGTGCAGTTGCCGCAGCCGGGCTTACAGTCTTCGGGGCAGCCTTTGGGGCCGCCGTCGTCGGGTTCGCAAAAGCCGTTGCCGCAGGTCTTGAACTTGCAGTCCTCTTTGCAGGTCGCCGGCGACTCGCCCGGCTCGCACTTGCCGTTGCCGCAGGCGGTCGAGCAGTCCTTGGCGCAGGTCGTGGCCGATTCGCCACACGCAAAGCCCTTGCACTGCCCGTCGCCGCAGGTGCCGCAGCAGTCGGTCGGGCACACCGTCGGGCCCTCGCCGGCCGAGCAGGTGCCGTCGCCGCACGCTGCGCAGTCCAGCGGACAGGTGGTCACGTTCTCGGCGCACGCGGCGTTGCAGTTCTTTTCGCCGCACGCGCAGTTGGCGGGCAGTTGCACGCTGTCGGTCTTGGCCGCGTCGCCGGCCGATGTCGCGTCCTTGGTTGGGGTGCTGAGGTTTTCGTCGCCGCCGCAACCGCACACTGCAAAGCCAACCACCAAAATCGCAACAACGGCCGGGCGCATGCGGGCCTCCGAGGCAGGGATGGCAAGGGTAACGCGCCGGGTGCAGGGCGTGCAACACTGGGGGGCTTTGTTCAGAATGTTGATTTTGCAGTGAAATCTCGAGGAGCCTTGATCGCGTCGGCGGCCGCGCGGCTGCGCAGTTGTCACCGCGTGGTGTGTGGATTTGGCTGCGGCGCTGCCAAAGACTCCGCGCGTCCCACATGCAACGACGTTGGTGCTCCCAGCAAGCAACGTCGTCGGTGGTGCCCCGCCCGCGCGAAGAAAGTTGCCTTTCGGCGGTCGCCTCGCCCACACTGCCGATCCGCCGCCTGAGCGGCCCCGGATCGCATGGCCAAGCCGCTCAGACTCCGCCCACCCGCTACACCCGCACCCGCACGCGTGGCCGCAGCGCCTGGCTGGCCAGCGCGCCACCGCGACTTGCTGGTCGCTGCCATGCTGGCCGTGTGCGCCCACCAGTTCTACGCGCAGTGGCCCAACCACGAAATCACCGATACACGCTACACCATGCTGGCGGCCGAATTGCTTTGGCGCGACGGCTCACTGGCCGTTGACCGTGCCCTGCCCGAAATTTTGGCCGCCGCCGACGAGCGACCGCCCACCGCAGCCGAGCGCGCCGCCGGTGCGCCTGGTGCGGTGCCCTACCAGTTGCAGCCGCTCGCCCGCGCCAAAGCGCCAGATCCAAACCAGCGCCTGTGGCTGTGGTACCCGCGCGTGCCAGCCGTGCTCGCCGCGCCGTTCGTGCCTGCCCTGCACGCGCTCGGCCACTCGTCGCTGGATGCCAAAGGCCGCCACGATGCCGCCGGCGAGGCGGCGATGCAGGTACGGTTGGCCGCCTGGCTGTGCGCGCTCGCGGTGGGTCTGGCGTACCTGCTGGCGCGCATCTGGCTTGGACCGTTGTCGTCAACCGTGCTGGCCGCGACGTTTGCGGTCGCGTCGCCGCTGTGGTCGGTCGGCGGGCGGGCCCTGTGGACCCACGATTGGGGCGTCGTGTTCGGCCTTGGCGTGTGTCTGCACCTCGCGCGGGTCCACGTCGCTGGCACCCGTGCCAACCCTTGGCTGACCGGTTCGCTGCTGGCGCTGCTCTACCTGTGCCGGCCCGCGTTCGCCGTCGAGATCCTGGCGACCATGGTGTACCTGCTGTGGCGGGAGCGCCGCGTCGCAGTGCAGGTGGCGGCGGTGGGCGCGGGCTGGGCCGTGGCCTTTGCCCTGTGGTCGCACGCCCAGGAGGGTGCATGGCTGCCCGACTACTACCGCCACGCGCGGCTGGCGCCCGGCCACTTCTGGGTCGGTCTGTACGGCGTGCTCGCTTCGCCAGGCCGCGGTCTGCTGGTCTACACGCCGGTCCTGCTGCCTTGCGCGGTGGCGTTGGTGGTCTGGCGGACCCGGATTGCACACCTGCCGCTGTTCGTCTGGACGGCGGCGACCGTGGCGGGTCACGCCGTGCTGCTGGCGCTCTACCCCAATTGGTGGGGTGGCCACTCGTTTGGCGCGCGCTTGATGTTCGACACCCTGCCGTGGACGGTGGCGGTTGCTGCTGCTGGCTGGGGCGCTGCACAGGCCGCTTTGGCGCCGCGCGCGGTGCTGCAGGTGGCGTTTGGCGCGGTGTTGCTCGCGTTTGCGGGCATCGGCGTCTTCGCGCACCACCGCGGCATCAGTGATCCGGAGGTATTCCGCTGGAATGCCTGGCCCAAGCCCATCGACGACGACCCGTCGCGCGCGCTCGACTGGCGCCTGCCGCAGTTCATGGCCGGAATCTGGCCGCAGCCCCTACCGGAGCCAGTGCCGGCCCTTGCCCGTGGGCATGCTTTCCAGCCGGGCAACCCTTCGAACGATTTGCACTTTCTGGAGGGCTGGGGCAATGGCGAGGGCGGCTACCGCTGGACAATTGGCCGGCGCGCCAGGCTGGCGTGGCAAGGCAACGGCGCGGCGGGTCGGGTCTCTTTCGCGGTTCGACCGTACCTGGACTTGCGCACTGGCGGTCGCGGCCCCAAATTGCAGCGACTGCGCTACGGCGTGCAGGGCCAACCGCTGCGCGACGCCGTTCTGCCGCGGCCGGGCGCCCAGGTCCTGCAGGTCGAGGTGCCAGCGGGCCCCGGGCCGACTGTGCTGGTGCTGGAAATGCCGGACGCCGCCGTGCCGCGCCACCACGGCGATGGCGACGACACCCGCCGCCTGGGGGTGGCCCTGCACGGCCTGCGGGTGGAGCCGTAGATGCCCCCCCTTTGTTCAGATCCATGAAACTGCGGTCGTTTTCAGCGCCGCCGTGATCAAGTCGGGCCTCCGCAAGTCACGGGTGGTCAGTGGCGGTCTCTTGCCGAGAAACCGCGCGGCGACCGGCACGCAGGCTTGCGATTGCGCTTGACAACAGGGTTGTTGCGGCGCACGGTGTCGAGACGGGCCCACGCGGCGCGGTCGTCGCAGGCCAAAGAGAGGTCGCCATGCGGCAGTGCCATGCCAACCTTGTTGTTGCCGCTGTGGTGCTCGCGGCAAGCCCTGCGTGCACGGACGACCGGGCCGTGTTCGGTCCGGCAACGAAAGCGGCGACTTCGCAAACCTGCCTTGGCGGCGCGACCAGCGGTTGTGCGGCCGCGCTGCAGGTGCAAATCGTCGGCGAGGCTGCCCCGGTGTTGGCATGGCAAACGCGCAAAATCACGGCCGCGGCCGGCGACACGCTGCAACCGCTGACTGCGACCGTGCGGTTGACCAACACGGCGACTGGACCAACCGCCCACGCGCTGCGGTTGCTGCACGTCGAGGTGACTTCGCCCGATGCCGGCCAGCCGTGGTTGTGTGTGGCGGGCGGCAGCGAGACGGCGTGCGAGGACCATGCCGCCAAGTGGCCATTGCTGGTGCCCGCAGGGCTTACCCACAAGGTGGGCGGTAGCGTCCCAGTCGTGCAGTTCGCGGTGCGCCTGTCGCCCAAGGTGGCGAGCGGGCACAAAGCCAAGGTGTGCGTTGTTGCGGAAGGCGACCCGACGCTGCAAGATGCCGCGCTCTGCTTTTGGATCGCCCAGGCGCCTTCGCCGCCCAAGATCGTCATCGAGCCCGGCAGCTTGTCGTTCAATGGTTTTGCAACCAAGACCGAGAGCCAGCCCCTGACCGTGCGCAACCAGGGCGGCCTGCCCCTGCTCATCCACACCATTGCGCTGCATTTGCCCAGCCACTATACGCTGGCGGACAACCAGTTCATTGCGGGCGGCGGCGGCAACCGCACCTTCGACCCGCCGGTCGCGGTCATGCCCGGGCAGGCGTGGCACCTCAGTCTAGCGCGCCAGGCTGGCAACTGGAGCGATGCCGGCGGCACAGTGCGCTTCTCTACCAACGATCCACACGCGCCAAGCCCGGTCAAGGTCGACGTCGTGGCAACCCTGGACCAGCTTTGCCTTTTCGTCCAGCCGGGTACCCATGTCGATTTCGGAACCAGTGTCCCTGGCACGGCGGAGAAGAATGCGGTGCTCCTGCTCAAGAACTGCGGCAGCGCGGCCATGACGTTGACCGGGGTGCAAGTCGTCCAAGATTCAAAGGGTTCTGGCAAGTTTGCGGTCGACTGGGCCAAAAGCGAGGGTGCGGCCGGCTCAAGTGGGATCGGGCCGACGCCCGCGGCACCCGTGGTCCTACCGGCGGGTGGTTCGGCGTCGCTGACGGTGACCTACACTGCCTCGGCCCTGTACCCACCTGACCATACTGGAAAATTGCTGATTGCGGCCGGCGGCGAGGTGCACACCGTCACGCTCACCGCCCAGAACGTCGCGGTGACCTGCCCGATTGCCAAGGTCACGGTCGTCGAGGGCGAGCAAGTGGTGCCGCAGACGGTGATTCACCTCAAGGGCGACAAGTCCACGGTGCCAACCGGCTCGGTCAAGAAATACAACTGGACGGTCAAGCAACCGGCCGGCTCGAACCAGCCGCTGATGCCGAACGCATCCTTCGCCAACCCGACGCTGACCGCCAACACATCGGGGGAATACGAGTTCTGCCTTGAGGTGTGGGACGCCAACGACAGCAAGTCTTGCAGCCCCGAATGCATCAAAGTCCTGGTGATCCCCAACAATGCGCTACACGTCGAACTGTCATGGAACACTCCCGCCGATGCCGACCAGACCGACAACGGCCTTGCGGCTGGCGCCGACCTCGACCTGCATTTTGCCCACCCCATGGCCCAGACCGACGACCAGGACTGCGACGGCAAGCCCGATCCGTGGTTCAGCAACCCGTGGGACACGTTCTGGTACAACGCTTCGCCAAACTGGGGCAGCAGCGGCAACACCAAAGACGACCCGACGCTGGACTTGGACGACACCGACGGCGCCGGCCCTGAGAACTTGAATCTGATCGACCCCGAGGGCACGGCCGATAGTCCGGCCGCCTACGCGGTCGGCGCGCACTACTGGAACGACCACGGCTTCGGCACCTCTTACGTGACCGTCTCCATCTGGATGCAAGGTGGCCTGGCGGTGCAGGTCGCCGGCGTGGCGATGCAGCCGTTGGACATGTGGTACGTCGGCAAGGTGCACTGGCCGAACGTGGTGACCGGCGGCAGCAAGCCCCTGTTTGAGTCGTGTCTGCAGTCGGGGCTGTCGTGTCCGGCTGGCAAAAGCCTGATGTGGGAGCCCAAGGGGGTGCCTTGCATCACGCCCTGCTACAAGTCACCGTTGTCGGGAGTCGGCGGATCGGCTTCGTCCTCGGCATGCCAGCCTTGGGGCCCGTAGAAGATCTACTCGATTTTCCACGTAGGCCCATTGCTTGCTCAGTGGGTCGCAAGGTAGCGACTTTGCAAGTCGACTCGCCGCTCCGCTCCGCGCGGGGTCCTTGGATGCCCCCCCTTTGTTCAGATCCCTGAAACTGCGGTAATTTCTTGCGCACCGCCGATCAAATCCAGCCGGCCCCTACCCCGGCACTTCGGCTTCCACCAACGCCGCCAGCATCGCCAGCGACTCCTGCCAGCCCAGGTAGCACATCTGCACCGGGATGACCTCGGGAATCCCTTCTTGCAGCACCCGCAGTTCCGTGCCGCAAATCGCCTTGTGGAACTCGATGGTCACCAGCAACTGACCGGGCAGGTTGGGGTCGTCGAAC
>CAXRHS010000269.1:0-3126 GCA_964230235.1 Myxococcota bacterium | reverse complement strand
GGACGACCGGCTTGGCGGCCGCAAAGTGCTGGTGGTTGAAGACAACGACATCAACCAACAGATCATGGGTGAGTTGCTCGAAGAAGTCGGCATCTACGTCACGTTTGCAAGCAACGGTGCCGACGCCCTGCTGCGCGCCTTCCCCGACCTGGACTGCATTCTGATGGACTTGCAAATGCCCGTTATGAATGGCTATACCGCGACCGCACACCTGCAGCAACGGCAAGACCTGCGGCACATCCCCATCATCGCCGTGACCGCCAACGCGCTTTCGGAGGACCGCGCGGCGGTGTTGGCTGCCGGAATGCGCGGGTTTGTTGCCAAGCCGATTGAGCCTGCGCTGCTGCACGCCGCCCTGCTCGAGGTCCTGCCCGTCCATGCCGTTCCGGGCGAGCGCTTGGGGCCGCGCCGCAAGAGAATCCGCGCGTTCGGCGAGACCCAGCAGCACCTCCAGCGGCAGCCGCACATCGAAGGCATCGACATCGCCGCCGCCTTGCGGCGCCTTGGCGGCAACGAAGCGCTGCTGTGGAAGCTGCTTGAGCGCTTCGACGCCTCGCAACACGATGTAGTGCTGCGCCTGCGCCACTATCTGGCGACCAGCCAGACTGAAGTCGCCGCGCGCGAAGCGCACACGCTGCGCGGGCTGGCTGCCAACCTTGGCGCTGCGCGGGTCGCCGAGCACGCCGGCGAGTTGGAGGCCGCAATCCACGCCGGGAAGCCGACTGCGACCCTGCTCGACCGCCTCGACGAGTCGATCCGCCATGTCACCGTTGGCGTTTCGCTGGCGGTGGAGGCGGCCGCGCGCTCGGTCGAGTCCGGCGGCCACGCTGTGGCCGTTGACCTCGCGGCCGACTTGACAGCGCTCAGGCGCCTGCTCAGCGACGAAGACGCTGCCGCGGCCCAGCTGGCGCAGAATCTCGCGCAGCGTGCAGCGTCGGGTCCACTGCGCGACGCACTGAGCGCGGTCGCCAAGGCGGCGACGAACTACGAATTTGACGAAGCCACCGTGCTATTGAACGACATTTCGACTGCGGTGGTCAGCGCCTGAACGTGCGCTGGGCGCGCTGCGCATACCCACAAACAACCTGTCCGCCGATCTCCGCTCGCAAGTGCCGAGCCAGCGATCGTACAAGCTCGCTACCTTGGCGGCACGCAAGTCTGCGACTGTGCCAGGCGCCCGCAGCGAGATTGTGCAGCAACATCGTCAGGTCGCGCGACCGCCGCCGCGCAGGTCTGCGAGCACCAGTGCCAACGCATTCGCCGCCGCCTCGAAATCGTAGGCCAGCAGCGCCTGCTCAACAGACAGCAGTGCCGCAGCATAGGTATTCCCGCGCGCTTGCGCGGCCAGTTCAGAAGCAAGCGCCACCGCGGCCGCGTCCTCTTGCGCTGTCAGCGCTTGCACGCGCTCGGCCAGCTCCAGCAGCGCGGGACCTGGCTGCGCAGTCTCAGGGGTTGCGCCTGGCTCGGTCAGCGCGGATCGGATGGCGGCGACGGTGCGTGCAAGCTCGGCTTGCAGCGCCGCCAGCGGTTCGGCCACGGGGTCGCCGCACTTAAGTGCCGCTTCGAGTCCGGCGGCGCGCGCACTGGTCGCGCTGGCACCGATGTTGGCCGCCACGCCCTTGACCGTGTGGGCTTCGCGGATTGCGGTATCGGTGTCGCCCGCATCAAGCGCGGCTGCCACCCGCACCGCCGCATCCTCGTTGCTGTCTGCGAAGCGCCGCAGGAGTTTGACCACCAGCGCAGCGTTGCCACCGGTCCTGCGCAGCACTCCGTCGAGGTCGAGCCAGGCCCCATGCGGTACAACATGGCGGTGGCCGCGTCCACGGCGCCCGCGGGCATCGGCGTTGGCGCGGTTGAGCCCAAGTCGGCGGCGCTTAGCTCTGCCGCGGCTGGCCCGGCCACCGCCCCAGCGACGGCTTGCTGCAAGGCTGCGGGCCCCATGGCGCCATTGCGCGCGCTGATTGTCGGAGCGATGCGCCGCTGCAGGGCCGCATACAGCAGGGCTGGTTCGACCGGTTTGGCGACGAAGTCCACCATGCCGGCCGCGGCGACGGCGGCGCGGTCGTCCGCCATGGCGTTTGCGGTCATGGCGATGATCGGCACGTGCGCAAACTGTGGTTGCGCCAGGATTCGCCGGGCGGCCGTCAAGCCATCCAGCACCGGCATCTGCAAGTCCATCAGCACCGCATCAAAGTCGGCCCGCATGCGCGCGCACGCCACCTCACCGTTTTCGGCGTGCTCGACCACGACGCCGATGCTTTGTAGCAGTTCTTCAGCGATCTGTTTGTTGATCTCGTTGTCTTCGGCCAGCAGGACCCGCTTGCCTGCCAGTCCGCTGTCGGAGGCGAGTGGTTGCGCCGACGCGTCCAAGTGGCCGGCGCATTCGGCCAGCGTCGCCACCACGAACGGAACGCTGACGGTAAAGACGCTGCCCTCGCCAATGCGGCTGGAGACCGTGATCGTCCCGCCCATCAGTTCGGCCAGCCGCCGACTGATGACAAGCCCGAGGCCCGTGCCGCCAAAACGGCGCGTGGTCGATGCGTCGGCCTGACTGAATGGTATGAAAAGATTTGCAATCTGCTCATTGTCGAGGCCGATGCCGGTGTCGCTCACCGCAAGGGTCAGGGTTGTGGCCTCCGGCGCAACTGCCGAGACCGCAATGTTCATCCGCACGGTGCCTTGTTGGGTGAACTTGATCGCGTTGCCGCACAGGTTCAGCAAGATTTGAGTCAGGCGCACGCGGTCGCCGCGTACGGCGCGTGGCACATCTGCGGCGATGTGCGTGACAAAGGTGATGCCCTTGTCAGCGGCGCCCACCTGCAACGACGCCTCGACGTCGGCCACGCTCGCCGCAAGGTCGAAAGGCGCGCGCTCGACATCGAGGCGACCGGCCTCGATCTTTGAGAAGTCCAAGATGTCGTTGACGATGTGCAGTAGACCTTTGCCCGATGCCCGGATCTTGGTCAAGTAGTCGCGTTGGCGGTCGCTCAACTCAGTCTGCAACACCAGGTGGGTCAAGCCAATAATGCCATTGAGGGGCGTACGGATTTCGTGGCTCATCGTCGCCAAGAACGCCGATTTGGCGACGTTGGCGCTTTGCGCAGCGGCCGTGGCGTGGGCGAGTTC
>CAXRHS010000268.1:0-7047 GCA_964230235.1 Myxococcota bacterium | reverse complement strand
GCGACCTACGAAGTGCCGGTGGTCGCACTGGTCGAGGGCAAGTGCCTGGGCGGTGCCTTTGAGCTGGCGCTGGTGTGCCACGCCGTGCTGGCTGCGCCCAATGCGGCCTTTGCGTGCCCCGAAATCAAGCTCGGGGTGCTGCCGCCGGTACTGGCCGCGGTCGGCGCCTGTCGACTGGGCGCGGCATGGACCGAGCGGCTGGTGCTGACGGGCGGCGAGTTGCCGCTGGCGGCCGCCGAGGCGACCGGGTTTGCCGTGCGACTGCCGGCGGACACCCCGCCGTTGGACGCGGCGCTGGCCTGGTATGGCACCAACCTCGCAGGCAGCAGCGCCCACAGCTTGCGGGTCGCTGTTCGTGCGGCGCGCGATGGCTCGGGCATGACGGCGGCGCTCGGTGCACCGTTGGACGCCGCCGAGCGGCTGTACTTGGACCGGCTGTTGCCGAGCCACGACGGCAACGAAGGCATCGAGGCCTTTTTGGGGCGCAGGCCGCCCCAATGGAGAGACGCGTGACGGCTCCACATGACATGCCACGGGCGCCGCAGCCCACAGGTCGCGGGCACGACCCGTGTGCACCGATGGTCGACCGCGCGCGCGCGCTGTTTGAAGACAAGGCGCTCGACCACGTCAAGGCGTGGAAAGCCGCGCACCCGGGCGCGCTCGCCATCGGCCACATGCCCATCTACACCCCGCGGCCCTTGCTGGAGGCGCTCGGCTGTTTGCCTGTTGACGTGTTTGGCGGCGGCGAAGAAGTCGACATCATCCGCGGCGACAGCTACTTTCAGAGCTACATCTGCCACATTCCGCGCAGCACCATTGAACTGGCGCTGTCCGGCACCTACGACGTCCTCGACGGCATGGTGTTCCCGAGCATCTGCGACGTCATCCGCAACCTGTCCGGCATGTGGAAGATGTTGTTTCCAGAACGGTACGCGGCCTACCTCGACCTGCCGCAGAACTTCAGTTCGGGCATTGGCGGGCGCTTCTACGTGCACGAACTGCGCCGCATTGCCGGCGAACTGACGGCGCGCGGCGCGCTGCCGTTCGACGACGACCGCATGAACCGGGCCCTGCGCGACGAGAACCGCCGACGCCGTGCAATTGCCCAGCTGGATGCCCTGCGCCGCGCCGATCCGTGGCGGTGTCCGGCCAGCGAGGCCTACTTGCTGGTGCGCGCTGGCGCCGGCTTGCTTGCCGCCGACCATGCTCAATTGCTTGAGGATTTCCTCGAGGCCGCGCCGCGGCGCAGCGGTCGGCCGCTCGACAACGTGCGGGTGGTGCTGTCGGGCTCGTTCTGCGAACAGCCGCCGCTCGACCTCATCGTGGCACTGGAGAAGGCCGGCTGCGACATCGTCGACGACGACTTCCAGCTGGGTCTGCGCACCATCGAAGGCGATACCGACGAGCACTCGACCGACCCGCTGGCAGCGTTGGCGCAGGCGTTCTTGGACCAGGGCCGGGCAACGGCGAGCCGGTACATCGACAAAGACGAGAAGGGTCGGGCGCTCATCGACCAGGTCAAGGCGGCGCAGGCCGACGGCGTGGTGTTCGCGGCGGCGAGCTTTTGCGACCCGGCGCTGCTCGACCAGCCGATGCTGGAGACGGCGCTGGCCAAGGCCGGCGTGCCGTTCACCAGTTTCAAGTTTGCGGAGAACAACGGTCAATTCCAGACGATTCGCGAGCAGGCGGGGGCGTTTTCCGACTCCGTCAAGCTGTGGGGCGCCGCGCACTAGCGGCCAGGCGGGGGCAACGATGGCAGGGGGACACCACATGGCCGAGGCGCCGGGCAAGAACGCGCCTGCAGCGGCCAAGGACGACTCGCAAAAGCGCCAAAAGGACATGATTGGCGAGCACTTCAGCAAGCTGGCCCGCGCCAAGGAAAGTGGCCAGAAGGTGGTCTACACGTTCGTGCCGGGCAACCTGACCGAACTGATTACCGCGCTGGACCTGCTGCCCGTGCTGCCCGAGATCAATGCGTTGCAGTCGGGCATGCGCAAGAAGTCGGCCGGCTACATCGCGGAAGCGGAAAAGGCTGGCCACAGCGAAGACGTCTGCACCTACGTCAAGTGCGACATCGGCATGCTCAAAAGCGGCAACATCGGTCCGACCGGAGAGAAGCTGCCCGAGCCCGATTTGCTGCTGCTGTCCTACACGGGCTGTTTCACTTTCCTCAAGTGGTTCGAGCTGTTGCAGCAAGAGTACAACTGCCCGGTGGTGATGCTGCACGTGCCGTACCAGCCCGATGGCGTGGTCACGCCCGCGATGCGCCAGTACATCGTCGACCAACTGGAAAACGAAGTGGTGCCAGCGCTGGAGAAACTCGCCGGCAAGAAACTCGACCGCGACTACCTGGCCGAGAAACTGCGGCTGAGCGCAAAGGCCGAAGACGACCTGGTGTGGGTGTGGGAATCGGCGCGCCACAAGCCCAGCCCGATCGACGGCTACTTCGCCGGCGTGTACTACATTGGCCCGATCTTTTCGGCGTTTCGCGGCTCGCAAGACGCGGTGGACTACTACCAACTGCTGCGCAGCGAAGTGCAGGCGCGCATCGACGCAGGCAAGGGGCCAACCACGCCAGACGGCGATCTGGACGACCAGGCGGTGCGCTTGGTGGTCGAAGGCCCGCCGAACTGGACCAGCTTCAACGACTTCTGGCACATGTTCAGCAAGGAGAAAGCGGTCATCGTGGCCTCGACCTACACCCGCGTCGGTGGCCTGTACGACCTCGGCTTTCGCCACGACCCGGCGGACCCCTTGGGCACCCTCGCCGACTATTGCCTGGGCTGCTACACCAACCTGGGCCTGCCGTCGCGCATTGACCTGCTTGCCAGGTACGTGCGCGACTACAGCGCCGACGGCTTCTTCATCAACTCGGTCAAGAGCTGCAACAGCTTCTCGGCCGGCCAACTGCTGATGCTGCGCGAAGTCGAAAAGAAAACGGGTGTGCCCGGCGGCTTCATCGAGTCGGACCTGGTCGATCCGCGCTACTTTGGCAAGGCCAACATCGAGAACCGCGTGCAGAGCTACTTGCAGATGCTGCACGCCCGGCGCGACCGCTCGCTGTCGCAGGTGCCGGTTCGCACGTCAACCGCGGCCCAGGGGGTGACGCTGTGAGCGCAACCATGCAGTGCACGGTCGGTATCGACCTGGGCAGCACCACCACCAAGGCGGTCATTCTCGACCTGGACGGCAACATCGTCGGCCGCGGCATCACCAACAGCCGCAGCAACTACGCCGTGGCAGCGGCGGTCGCTCGCGACGAAGCGTTGACGGCGATGCGGTTTTCGCTGCTGCAGCGGGCGCTCGACGAGGCGGGTGAGTTGGGCCGGACCCTGGAAAAGCCGCTCGGCGACGCCTTTCGGCTTGAACTCTATCTGGTGGAACTGGCGGCCCTGCGCAAAGAAATCGAGCGACTGCTCGACCAACCGGCGCACGGCAAACTGCGCGGCGTGCTCCAGCCGGCAGCGACGGAAATCCTGACTGAAATGACCCGCACCGCACCCGAGTTGTTTGCCCCAGGCGCGGAACGCAAAAGCGACTTCTTTCGCGACATCGCAGGAGCGGTGTTCGTGCGGTTGGCCGAAGCGGTCTGTGGCCAGCCGCAATCGCCGGTGCCCTTCGAACGGCTGGTCGGGCTGTACGACCGGGCGATCCTGGATGTGGAGACGCGGATGGAACGCCGCGAATTTGCATCACTGCTGGACCGTGCCGCCAACCGGGTGCTGCCGCGCGACCCGGCAGGCGCGCAGCTGCGCGACCGCATGATCGAGGTCGGCAAGACGCCCATCGCCGAAGTCGCGTTTGTCGGCACGGGCTACGGCCGCCAGACTTTGCCGTTTCCGCCCGAGACCGTGCGCAGTGAGATCCTGTGCCACGGCCGCGGCGCACACCGCACCTTCAACGGCACCCGCACGGTCCTCGACATCGGCGGGCAGGACACCAAGGCGATCCAGGTCGACAGCGATGGCGTGGTCACCAGTTTTCAAATGAACGACCGCTGCGCCGCCGGCTGCGGGCGCTACCTCGGCTACATCGCGGATGAACTGAGCCTTGGCCTGCACGAGCTTGGACCGCTGGCGCTGCAGGCCAAGAAGCAAACGCGGGTCAACTCGACCTGCACGGTGTTTGCGGGGGCAGAGTTGCGCGAGCGGCTCGCGCTTGGCCAGCGGCGCGAAGACATCCTGGCGGGGCTACACCGCGCCATCATGCTGCGGGCGATGTCGATCCTGGCGCGCTCGGGCGGCATCGACAACGAGTTCACTTTTACCGGTGGCGTGTGCAACAACCCAATGGCGGTCAAGGTGTTGCGCGAACTGGTGGTACAGAACTACGGCGACCACATCACCGTCAACACCCACAGCAGTTCCATCTACATGGGTGCGCTCGGCGCCGCCATGTATGCGCTCGACGACCACCGCCAGGGCAAAGGCGGGGTCATGCCGATGTTTGCCCAAAGCGCGGAGGCCGCATGAACGCCGAACCTCTTGCGGCCGAGCGGCCGGTCGACCTCGCCAAGGCCTGGCAGGTGACCGCCGGCATCGACGCCGGCAGCAACGCGGTCAAAGTGGCGCTGGTGCGCAGTCGCGGCGGCGACGACACCGAAGTGATGGCTTTGGCCGATCAGCGCATTCGCCGACGCGCCGTTGACGAAGTCATCGACGCCACCTTTGGCGAAGCGTGCGCCAAGGCCGGGTTGCGGTTGGGCGAGTTCGACTACATCGCGAGCACCGGCGACGGCGACGCGGTGCCATTTCGCTCCGGGCACTTCTACGGCATGACCACCCATGCCCGCGGCGCGCTCTTTCTCGACCCCGAAGTGGGCGGCGTCCTCGATGTCGGGGCACTGCACGCCCGTGCCCTCAAGATCGACCCGCGCGGCAAGGTCATCGGCCACCGCATGACCAGCCAGTGCGCCAGCGGCAGTGGCCAGTTTTTGGAGAACATCGCCCGCTACCTCGGCGTGCCCCTGCAAGACGTGGGCGAACTGTCGTGCAGTTCGACCAACACGGAGGCGGTGTCGTCGATTTGCGCGGTGCTCGCCGAAACCGACGTCATCAACATGGTCAGCCGCGGCATGGCGACCGCCGACATCTTGCGCGGCATCCACCTGTCGATTGCCGGCCGGTTGGCGCGACTCATCAAGGCGGCGGGTGCCGAGGGCCCCGTGCTGCTCACGGGCGGCCTCGCGCTCGACCGCGGGCTTTTGCAGGCGTGCAAGACCGCGCTAGAAGAGACCCAGGGCCGCCGAGGCATGCTGGCCAAAGCGCCGATTGACCTGCGCAGCCACCCGCACGCGATGTACGCGGGCGCGCTGGGTGCGGCGATTCTGGCGAGCTACCGTTGGCAGCAGCTGGCCCGCGCTGGGCGCGTGGACCTGCTACAGGCGGCGGTGGCAGTGGCGTGAACGGGCGGGCGCAAGCAGCCGGGCAACGTCTGCGGTCGCCAGAGGTTCTCCAGGCGGCGAGGGCCAGCCGTCGGCAGCTCGGCTCCGGGGGCTCCCGGCGGCTACCGCCGCAGGCTAACAGGACAAAGCCCCGCCTGCGCGGGGCTGGAGTCGAGGAGGTCGCACTGGCCGCGCGCCTCACCACGCGCGACGAGTTCGCGGCTGTGGAGCACCTGTTGACCGAAGAAGAGCGCACCGTGCGCGACACCGTGCGGCAGTTCGTGCAGAAGACCTGCATGACCACCATCCGGGCGGATTTTGAGCAGGGTCGCTTCGCGAGCGAGTGGATTCCGGACCTGGCGCGGTTGGGCATGCTCGGCGCACCACTGGAGGGCTACGGCTGCGCCGGAATCAGCCAGACGGCCTATGGCCTTGCGTGCGCCGAACTCGAGGCGTGCGATAGCGGCCTGCGGTCGTTTGTGTCGGTGCAGACCAGCCTCGCCATGTACGCGATTTGGCGGTTTGGCAGCGAAGAACAGAAGCAAGGCTGGCTGCCCAAGATGGCAGCCGGCAAGGCCATTGGCTGCTTCGGCCTGACCGAGCCTGGCCACGGCAGCGACCCGGGCGGCATGACCACGCGAGCGGTGCGGACGGAAGCTGGCTGGCGGCTGAGCGGCACCAAGATGTGGATCACCAACGCCCAGGTCGCAGACGTTTCGGTGGTGTGGGCCAAGACGGGCGACGGCGCCGACAGCATCCGCGGCTTTGTGGTGGCGCGCGGCACCCCAGGCTTCGCTGCGCACGATCTCCCGCACAAGCTGTCGATGCGGGCGTCACACACCGGTTCGCTGAGCTTGGACGAGGTCGAACTGCCGGCCAGCGCACAGTTTCCTCACGCGAGCGGTCTGCGCGCGCCGCTGTCGTGCCTGGACAATGCCCGGTTTGGCGTGGCCTGGGGCATGCTGGGCGCAGCGCGGTTCTGTTTGCAGCGGGCCATCGACTACAGCCGCGACCGCACCCAATTCGGGGTGCCGTTGGCCCGCAAGCAGTTGATCCAGGCGCCGATTGCCGACCTCGGCTCGCGGTGGGTGGCGGCGATGGTGCTGTCGCTGCACTACGCGCGGCTCAAGGACGCCGGCAAGCTGCTGCCGGTACAGGTCAGCGTCTTGAAGCGCAACAACTGTCGGCTGGCATTGGACACGGCGCGGACGGCGCGGGAATTGCTGGGTGCCAACGGGATTACGGGCGAATACGATGTGCTGCGGCACGCGGTCAACTTGGAAAGCACCCTGACCTACGAAGGGACCGAGCAGATCCACACGCTGGCAATTGGGCGCGCACTGACAGGCGAGGCGGCGTTCTGACGGACGCAAGCGCCGCACGCCGGCAAGTTTCGTCCATCGAGGGTGCCGGCGCGTACGGCGTGCTGCGGTTCCCAAAATGGGGGCGACCGGCGGGATGGTGCTCGGACACACCTCGCAAATACTGCCGGCGGCTCATGCCGCGGCCTTACTGTGCAAAGCCTTGCCTGCGCAAGGCTAAGTAATCAAACGCAAAGTCCCAGCCCGGCGCAGGCCGGGCTTGGTATCCTAAGCCTGCGGCTTCAGCCGCCGGGTTCAACACGAACGCCATGTAGGTTAACGAGTTGTGCGCACCGGGCCGCG
>CAXRHS010000267.1:0-2290 GCA_964230235.1 Myxococcota bacterium | reverse complement strand
GAAGCCAGAGTGCTCGACCTTGCGGCCAACACCGAGAGTGTCGCCAAGCTGGTCAAGACGGTTGCTGTTGAAAGCAAAGTTCTGGCGGGCGATCTTGAGCGTGTCGATCGGGGCGTCACCGGCGACGATGTGGTAGCGCCGCTGCCACTGCCCCTGCTTGCGCTCCAGCACGCAGGCGATGGTCGCCTGATCGTCGAATACGCCGCGCGGCGAAAAGGGTCGCTTGCCAGTGCCTTTGCGCAGCGGGTTGGTGACGACCGCCTTGACGATGGCGACGCCGGTGTCGTCGCGCAGGTACTGCGGCATCTTGCGAGAAGTCGACAACTTGCGCGCGCCAAGCAACACACGCACCGCGTCGAGCACCGTGGTCTTGCCGCTGCCGTTGGGCCCGGCGATCAGCACGACCTGCTCGTCGAGCGGCATGCGGACGTGGGACCAATAGTCCCAGTTCATCAATTCCAACCACTTGAAGGTGAACATCGCCCGCTATCGTCGCCCTTCGGCCGGCCGCGGCCGCCCTATTCGCCAAACTCGTCGCCGTCGCCGTCGCTCGACTCGTCGGGTCCCTCGGCCACATCGGCCACGCCCTTGTCCAAGACATCCCAGAGCACCGAGTCGCGCAGCTTCTGGGCCATCTGCACACCGTCGATCAGCAGGTCGAGCAGCGGCCCTTCGCGCAAGTTGCCGGCGCGGTCCTCGCGCACGAAACCGGCCGACTTGAGCTGGCCGATGTAGCGCGCGAACGCCGTCTTGCCGAACTTGCGCCCAAACTCGGCATACAGCTGGTCGCGGCTGACCGCGGGCGCGGGCCCCGGCACAGGGACCGCTGGTGTCGCGCCCTCAACACCAGGTGGAGGCGGTGCTTGCGGTGCGTGCTCGGCCGGGTCCAGCCTCTTGGGCAACACCAGCTTGGCCCACAGCACCACCAGCAGCGCGACTGCGCCGCGCGGCAGTCTGGCGTTGGTGGCCCAGTCAAATGCGATGTCACCCTCGATCGACCGCTTGAGGCGCACCGCAAACCAGTCCGACGTAAACGACTCCACCAGCTCCAGCCCGACCATGCCCAGGCGCCGGCCCACAGCCGCGCGCAGATCGTCATCGAGCAACAAGTCGCGGTAGGCGCGCTTGGGCACCCATCGCTCGATGAGCAGCCGCGAGCAGATCTCCTCGGCGCGCGCATCGCGTTCGGCGTCGTGCCGGCCAGAACCGCCGTCGCTGCGCGGCTGTGCCGGGGCTGACAAGTTGAGATCGGTGTCTTCCATCCAGGGGCGCCAACCGCGTGCGTAAGGGCAGACGGCGGCGCAAGGATGACATAATGCGGTGGCGTTGGCTATCGGGGCGAGCGCGGCCGCGCCGTCCGCTCACACGCTAGATCAAGGTGTTAGCCGAGCAGCGCATCGCTATTGTTTGTCGCACCGCGCCTGTCGAGCGCGCTCAGGCCGACGGCAGCTGCCGCCAGCTTTCAGCCGCCGCCCGCGCACGTTCGGCCAGCGCGAGCAGTGCGGCGATATCGACGGGTTTGTGCATCGCGGAACGGGCGGCCAATTGCGCGCGCGCCTCGCCCTCGCCGGCACGCGCCGCTTGCTCGCGCGCCTCGGACGCCCGCACGGCATTCTGCAAGCGCTCAAGCGCCCGCGCGGCCTCGACGGCCTCTGCCTCCAGACTGACCCGGCGCTGGACCTCGCCCGCGTCGACGCGCGTCGGTTCCGCTGGCGTTGCGAGCGCCTTGCGGGCGCCGGCGATCGTCATGCCCTTCTCGTACAGCAGCGTGCGGATGCGCAACAGGCGCTCAGCCGCCGCTCTGCCATACAGCAGGCGGTTGGTCGAGCTGCGCTCGGGCCGCACAGACCCGAATTGCTCGGTCCAAAACCGCACGACGTGGGTCTCGACGCCCAGCAGGTCTGCCAACTCGCCAATGCGCAACAGCGTCTTGGCCGGCCACTGGTCTATGGGCACGGCGGGGCGCGCGCTGGGATGGGCGGAGACGGCAGGCTTGGTGGTCATGGCATGAGCTCGCAATGGGCGGTGCGAGGTTAGCCGAAACGGAGGCCAGCGGGAACCATGGTCGTCAAAAACACCGCGACCCGACAGCCCTGGGACTGCCGGGTCGCGGTCGAATTCCGCAGGCGAGGGCTTACTTGCCGTTGAGCTGGCTCTTGAGGACCTGCGACGGCTTGAAGGTCAGGACGCGACGCGCCGAGATCTCGATCGGCTGGCGGGTCTGCGGGTTGCGGCCCATGCGGGCTTTCTTCTCGCGCACGACGAAGTTGCCAAAGCCAGAGATCTTGAC
>CAXRHS010000266.1:0-11113 GCA_964230235.1 Myxococcota bacterium | reverse complement strand
TCGGCTGGATGCCGGCGCCGGGCGCGCTCGATGCACCCCAGGGCGTCTCGGCCCAGGATCTTGCGGAGCTTTTGGCCGTGGACCGCGAAGGCTGGCGCCGCGAAATCGCCGATGTGCGCGAAAAGCACTACCCCAAGTTCGGCAGCAAGCTACCCAAGGCGCTGCTGGATGAACTGGACGGTCTGCAAGCCAGGCTCGCCTAGGCAACCAACCCAGGAGGTCACCCGTGAACGCGCTCCTGTCGCTGCTGGTTGCCGCCGCTGGTGCCGCGGCACCGAGTTCCGCTGCGCCTGGTTCCGCTGCGCCGAGTTCCGCGGCAACCAGTAGCGGGCCCCAAGCACCGGCTGCGATGCAGCGCCCAGCCGAAGCGGCAATCGCGCAAGCCGCTGCCGCCCAGGCCGCAGCGGGGTCCGCGGCACCGGCAGCGGCCGAACCGCCGGCTGCGGTGTCGCCCGCAGTCGCCGCCTCGCCAACGTTTGCCGACACCATGGCGACGGCCGAAAAGCCCAAGGGCTTTGCCTACAACCTGATGAACGGTGCGGTGGTCGAGCAACTGGTCGACACCTACCTCTACATCAAGAGCAGCGCGCAGTCCAAAGTGTCGATCACGGTCCCGGTGCCGCGCGATCGCGCGTTTTTTGCCAAGTGCATCACCGGCGGAACGCCAGAGGATCTGGTGCGCGGCGCGGTCATCAACGCCCGCTATGACCCGGCGGGAGCGGTGCGACCGGTCATCGAGATCGTCGAAAAAGTGACCATCGAAGTGTATGAAGACGCCCGCGTGCTCGACCGCGGCGGCAAGCGCCTGTACATCCGCGCGCCCGACGGCCGCGAAAAGGGCTTTGAATTGGAGGGCGGCCCGGCCGCGTGGGACGAGGTCATCGAAGGCGCCAAGTTCGCCGACCTCGTGCCGGGCAGCATCGTGCGCGTCGAACACGATCCCGGCGGGCGCCAGGCCATCAAGATCACGTTCAAAAGCAAGCCCGCCGACCTGAACGCGGACGGCAGCAAGAAGGGCACGGGCCGCGGCTGCGGCTGCGACGTGCGCGCGCCGCTTGGCCCGGACGGCGGTCCGCTCGCGCTGGGCGCGCTGCTTTTGGGCATCTGGCTGCGCCGGCGGTTTCAAGCGTGACGTTTTCGGGTAGCATCGCCACCGACGGGAGCCTGCCGATGTCGCAAGATCGCCAATTCGAACAACTGGTCAGCACCATCGCCGACCGGGTCAAAGCCGAACTCGCCCGCCAGGGCCAGACGTCGCTGGGGGTACCTGCGCGCAGTTCCACCGGCGAAGGCGCAAGCCACGGCGGCGGCCACGGACACAGCCACGGACACGGACACGGCGGCCCTGGAACCCCCTGCAAAGCGGGCAAGGGCGAGTGCACCGGCTGTGGCTGGTCGATCTCGCGACGGCCCGACGACGTGGCCAAGATTGTCGACCTTGGCGCGCAACGGGTGTCGGCAGCGCCAGGACTGGACGGCGGCGCACTGCGGCAGGATCTGGCGCGCTACATCGACCACACCCTGCTCAAGGCCAACGCCAGCCGCGATGAATTCAAGAAGTTGTGCGAAGAGGCCCGCAAGTACAAGTTCGCATCGGTGTGTGTCAACGCCGCCAATGTCGGGTATTGCGCGCGCGAACTGCGCGGGTCGGGCGTTCCGGTCGTCGCGGTCGTCGGCTTTCCGCTCGGCGCCACCACGCCCGCGGCCAAGGCGTTTGAGACCCGCGAGGCGGTGCGCGACGGCGCCGAAGAAATCGACATGGTCATCAACATCGGCGCGCTCAAAAGCAAAGACTACGGGCTGGTGTTGACCGACATCCAGGCGGTGGTCGGCGCAGCCGGCGGCAAGAAGGTCAAAGTCATCTTGGAGACCGGCGAGCTGACCCGCGACGAAAAGATCATCTCGTGCGCGCTATCCAAGATCGCCGGCGCGGCATTCGTCAAGACTTCCACGGGATTCGGGCCGGGCGGGGCGACGGCCGAAGATGTAGCGCTGATGAAGGTCATCGTCGGCGACGAGCTTGAGGTCAAGGCCTCAGGCGGTGTGCGCACCAGCGAGGACGTCGACAAGATGATCCAGGCCGGCGCCACCCGCATTGGTGCCAGCGCCTCGGTCGCAATCGTGCGCGGCGCCACCGCCAAGGTCGAGACCGGCAAGCCGCAGCTGCGCAGGGTCGGCGGCTACTGAACCGCCGCAGGGTCGCGCAGTCAGCGCGCGCGCCCGCCCGGAGTTCCCATGTCGTCCTCGCGGTGGTGTGCAACCTTTAGGGCCCGTGAAAAATCGATTCGATTTTCCACGTTGGCCCTTTGCCCGCTCAGTGGGTCGCAAGCTCGCGACTTTGCAAGTCGACTCGCCGCTCCGCTCCGCCCGTATGTCGATCGACTTGTCATGACACGGGTCCGTGGGGCGCGTAAGAAATCGAGTCGACCTTCTACATGCGCCCTTTGCCTGCCAGGTGGGTCGCAAGCTCGCGCCTTGGCAAATCGACTTGCCGCTGCACTTCGCGCTTCTGTCGATCGGCTTGTCTTTGCGCGAGCGCTTGGCCTGGCCTTGTTGTCCGCGGCCATGCTGGCGTGCGAAGGTGGCGCCGCGGCCGCAACCGATGCCGCCAGTGTCGACGCGACCGCGAGCACCAGCGGGTCTGCGTTTGATCCCAAGGTCACGGTCTACCCCGCTGGCACCGCGTCCGGAGCGACCGCGCGCTACGATTTGGCGGCCAACGACTGGCACGCCGTGCCATTTCCGACCGATCAGCGGCGCGCCACCGATGGCATGCTGAACCTGGACGGGTTTCCGGCGCCCAAGACCGGCGATCTGGCCGGGCTGATTAGCGCCTACCTGACCTATGCAAAGGGCGAACTGCGCGGGTTCTCGATCCAGCCGACTGTGTATGTCGAGTTTTCGGCGCCGCTCGACCCCAAGAAATTGCCCGGGCCGTTGTCGTCAACCAAGACCGATTCGCCGGTCCTGCTGGTCAATGTCGACGACGGCAGCGCCGGCTATGGGCAAGCGACCGAGGTGCGCAGCGCCGTTTCGCCGGCCACCCGCGCCATGTACCTCGCCGCCAACTTGCTGATGGTGCAGCCGGTGTGGGGCAAGCCGCTGCGGCCTTCGACCGTCTACGCAGTGGTGGTGCGCCGCGGCTTGGGCGACGCCGGCGGCAAGGTGCTCGGACAACCCAAGGTGCTTGCGGACATCTTTGCCGCCTGGAAGGCCGGCAAGGCACCGAGCGATGCCGCCACCGCAGCGTACGCCCAGACACTGTGGCCGTTGCGCACGGCGATTCTGGCCGGCAAAGTCGCGGTGCCCTACGACGACATTGCCGCGGCCACCGTATTTTCGACCGGTAACCCGACCAGTCAACTGACCAGCATGGCGACCTGGGTCCGCCAGCAGTGGAAGCCGGACCCGGCGACTGGCTGGAAGGTCGCCAAGAAGATGAAGAAGTTCTGGCTACTCGAAGCTTCGTATCGATCACCAAACTTCCAGCATGGCAAATGCCCTTACGACCAGTACGGCTCGGGTGGCTTCGTGTTCGATGGCCAGGGCAACCCCAAAGTCGCCGTCGAAGAAATGCTGCGCGTCAGCGTGTTGGTTCCGGTCGATCGCGGCAACGACGTCGGTGGCAAGACGCCGCTGGTCTTGAGCGCCCACGGCACCGGTGGCGACTGGAACAGCTACTACAACGGCGGAAAATTCAAGATTTCTGACCAATTGGGCGACCGGGGCCTGGCCGTCGCCAGCATTGACCAGCCGATGCACGGCCCGCGCTGCGATCCGCCGCTCAAAGACGACGCGCTCGACTCCAAGACTTTCAATTTCCTCAACATCACTTCCGGCCGTTCCGGCTTTCGTCAGTCGGCGCTGGACTCGGTGGCGATGGCGCGCATGGCCCGCCAGGGTCTGCTCGATGTGCCTGGCGAGTTCACACCGGATGGCAAGCCGATGCAGTTCGACCCGGCGCGCTTGATGTTCATCGGTCACAGCCAGGGTGGACTCTCCGGATCGCTGCTGGCGGCCGTCGAACCGGACATCACGACCTATGTGTTGTCTGGCGCAGGTGCCGGCCTGTCGCTGACGATCATGCAGCGCAAGGACCCGTTCGATATCGCGGCGTTGGTCGAGACGGCAACGCTTTTGGAGCCGGGCGAACTGAGCGAGTTCCACCCGGCGATCAGCCTGGTGCAGGCACTCGCCGACGTCACCGACCCGCTGGCCTACGGACACCTGGTGTTTACCCGGCCGGCTGGCCTCAAGCCGCCCAACCTGTTGCTGACCGAAGGCGTGCTCGACAAAGCGACCCCAGCCGACACCTCGGAAGCGTTGGCGGCAGCGATGGGGCTGGACGTGCTCGGGCCCAAAGTGCGCTTCAACGACGCGATGCAGGCCAACAAGTCACTGGAAGTGTTTTCGCCGGTCCAGGACAACCTGAGCAAGAACGGGTTTGCGGTGACGGGCTTGTTGTCCCAGTGGGCCAAGCTCGACCACTTTGCAATCTTCACCACCCAGAAAGTCGCGGACCTTTACAGCGAGTTCCTGCACAGCGCGGCGCAGACCGGGGTGTCGCGGGCGATCCTGAATCCGTAGCCCGGGCCCGTCCTTGCGCATCGCCATCGTCAACCTGAACCTGGACCCCGGCGAGCTTGACGGCTGCAGCGGCATCGCGCGGGCGCTCACGGCGCTGCGGCCCGAAGTCCGGGTGCGCGTGGTGCCGTTTGCTGCCCTGCGGGCGGGGACCGCTGACGTGGACGACGAGGTCGGCGTGGTGTTGGGGCCACAAGGCACGCCGTTTGCTGCCTACGACGGCGAGTTCTTGCCTTGGCTGGCCACGTGGTTGCGCGCGACCCGCGTGGGCGTCATCGGCATCTGTGGCGGCATGCAAGCGGCGGCCTTGGCGTTGGGCGGCCGCGTGGAAGCGGTCGACGGCAGCGGCGCGGTGGCCGGCGCAAGCTATGGCCAGCGGCCCAAGATCAGCGGACTGGTCGAGATCGCGCCACTGCCGGCGGCCGTGCCCTCCTGGCTGCGTGCGCACTGGATGGTGCCGCCGACCGCGGCCGCATGCGCGCAGAGCCACCGCGAGCAGGTGACGGCGTTGCCGGCGGAACTGGTGTGCATCGCCAAAAGCGCGCCAACGCCCGTCGAGGCGTGGGCGCACCGCACGCGGCCGTGGCTGGGGGTGCAATTCCACCCAGAGCGCGCCTGGGACGCGGGCGGCGAGGCCGGGCAGGCATGGCTGCAGATGTGGCTGGCCGCGGTGGCAAGCGGCACGCGATAGGTTGCTACGGGACCTCGACGACGCCCGAGACGACCCAGCGATACCAGTTCTTGGCCAAGGCCGCCGCACCCCTGAGCGGGCCGGCCAGGTAGTCGGGCAGGATGCGCACTTCGAGGTGGTAGCGACCGGCGGGCGGGTCGTTGAGCCAGGCGACCTCGCCCTGCACCTGCAAGCCCTCGTGGCCGCTGTCGTTCCAAGTCGCGACCACTTTGGGACCTTCAGGGGTCACCCGCCATAGCCTGACTTCGCGGGCCGCCGACGCGGCGCTGGCAGTGGCAAACGGCGACCACGGCTCCGCGACCGCCTTGGGGCGACGAATGACCAGCTTGCGGCCCTGGGTGGCGTCTGCGGGAAGCGCCTCGCCGAGCCCGGCCGCCACCTGACCTTTGGGTCCGCTGCCGAGGGCCACCAACTGCACCGCGTCGGGTTCGCCGAACACGTTCCACACGTGGTAGCTGGCGCCCAACTGCAGGGCCTCTTGGACTGCGATGTGCAGCGGCCTGCCTTCGCCGGACTTGAGGCGCACCCGCGTCGAGTACCAGCGCAACATGCGGCGAAACTGGTCAAACCGGTGCCCGTCGGCGAGCAGAATCTGGCCACCTTTGGCAAACGCCGCCACCGCATGGGGCGCTGACGCCGCCTTGGCCTGACACACCTCGTCGATGAGGCCATCTTTGCCGCACAGCGCCGGCAACTCGACGTTTTCGTGGGCATCGGAGCCGAGCACCGCGCCCAGCCGCTTGTAGCGCAGCGCCAGGTGCCACTGGTTCATCCCTTCGTCGGGCAGGTATTGCAGCGCGGCCACGATGGCCAGGTTGGGGTCCGCGGCCTGGTCAGCCGGCCCCATAAAGGCGTTGAACTCGAAAAGGCGCCCGAGATCAGCGAGATACCCGAGGATGAAATTGGCGTGGATGTTGTAGATCTCGACCAGATCCAGTCCGAGGTCGCGCACCCGTTCGGGCGAGACCGCCTTCTGCTCGGCGTGGACCAGCGCCACCAGGCCTTCGCGGGCGTGCACCTCATCGACAACCTTCTTGGCGTCCGCAAAGGGGGTCGCATTGTCCAACACGACTTTGTAGAGGTCTTTGTACGACAGGTGCGCGTGCAACCCGATGGGCATGGTGTGCTCGCCCTCGTAGCCGACAAGCAGGGTCACGTCGTGCGCCGCTACCCCGTCGGCCGCCCCACAGTGGACGACATTGGCATAGGGGCGACCCAGGCCGTCGTGGACCAGCGTGTCGGTGGCGTGGTGGTAGAGCAGCGCGGGAAAGGTGTAGTCCTTCATGTGCGAGGGGTGGTCGGTCAGGAACACCACGTCCAGCGCCGAGGCGCAAATGCCGCCGCGCAGGCTGGCAAGGCACGCCGGGTTGGGCTTGTCGCCAAAAAGCCCCTTGTTGTCACAGCCATCTTTGCTGTACGGCCCGTGCAAGTGGGCGATGGTGCGCGCGGTCTTGCGCTGGTCGGCAGCCAGCGCAGCCTGTGCCCGTGCGAGCTCGCAGGCCGGATCGCAGCCGGCAAGCACTTCGGCGGCAATGTCCACGTCCGTGGTTGGCACGGCATCAACTGTCGCGACATCGGTGGCGACGACTGCGTCTGCTGGCGTCGCGACCGGCCTGGCCGCGGTTCCGCAGGCAGCAAACAGGACCTGCAGAAGGACAATTCGGCTTGCAAAGTCGCGTGCTTGCAACCCAACGGGAAGGCCAATGTTGCGTCTCATTGCATGGCTCCGCAGCAACCTTACGGCAGACAGGTCGGCCAGGCCCGGCACTTGGCGTCCTCGTCGCAGGTCAGCGCGGCAAGGCAGCCCTGGCCGGTCGCCAGATCGCACTTGGCGCCGATGCCGCCAAGCGGCGCACAGGTCTGATTGGCGCTGCACCACTGCCCGGCGGGACAGCGCGCAGGGAACGATGCGCAAGCCATGCCGACCGCGGGGCCGGGCAGGCAGGTCTTGGATGCCGGGTCGCACAAGTGGCCAGGCGCGCACAGCGGGTCGTCGGTCAACTCCGGCGCACTGGCACAAAGCTGACCTTTGCCGGGCAGCGGCGCGCATTTGCCAGCGCTGCACACGGCCTCGCCCTTTCCGCACTGCAGTGCGAACTCACAGGGTTGCCCCAGCTTGGCCAGCGCAAGGCACTTGCCTTTGGGCAACGACGACTTGAAGGCGTCGGGTGGCGGAATGCAGCGCAGGCCGGGCTCGCACTCGCTGGCGATGTGGCTGGTGACTTTGAGCCCATAGCAGGCCTCGCCGACCTTGCCGGGTGCCGCACAGCTTGCGGTGGCGTCGGCCTGAACGCGGCAGACCAGACCCGCCTTGCAGCCCGCCTCTTTGGGCGTACACGGCTTGCCGACTTCCAGCCGCGCTGCGCATTGGCCGCCCGGGCCGCAGTAGCTCGCTGCGACGCAGTCGCTGGTCTGGGTGCACTTGCCGAGGTTGGGCACGGTGCCTGGCACCTTGCACAGCCCCCCTGCGCAGACCTGGCCGGGATTGCAGTGCGCGGTTTTTGCGCACGTGTTGCCTTCGGCGATGGCGTCCGTGCAAACGCCGCAGAACCCGCCAGCGCTCTGGCACACCGTGGTCGCGCAGCCACCGGGGATGCACGGTTTGCCCTTTTGGGCGGCGCCGTGGACAGCCAGAATGCACGAGGCCAGCGGCGGCCCGGCCAGGGCGTCGCACTTGGCGGCGACGTCTTTCTTGCACTGAATCGCGTTGTCGACGCTGAGCACCATCTTGCCCTGACCGACCAGCAGCGCGAGGTACTCGGCCTTCCAGTCGGCGAGCAAGGCCGCTTTGCAGGCCTCGGGCGAACTGAAGTGCAGCAGCGCCGAGCCGCACGCGGCCGCCTTGGCACAGGCGGCGCTGGCGAGCTCGTCGAAGAACTGGGTGGTCTCGGGACTTGACTGGGGCAGCGCGATGAGGACGTCCGATGCGGCACTATCGCTAGTCGCGCCGCCGGTCGTGTCACCCGTGCCAGATTCCTGCGCGCTGTCGGCGGAAGTGCCGGTGCCGCCGCCGCCGTCGAGGCTGCCGCTGGACCCGGACCCGAGGCTCGGACCGGTGCCGACGCCGCCGCACGCCAGCGCGAAGGTGGCCATTGCAAGATAGGCGAGGCCGCGGGCCATGGTTGCACCTGCGGAGTTCGGACGCCGCGCAGCCGTTTTGACCCCGGCCGGCTGGGGTGTCAAGCGGGCACGCCCAAATGCGACACGCAGCTATTCAAACTCGCGGTCGCGCAAGATGTCGGCTGGCGCAGGCACTTCGCAGTTACCGGCTGCGTCCAACTGCCCCTTGCCGGTCAACTGAAACGTGGAGTAGATGCCGTCGCAGTCCAGGTCGCCGTAAGCGCTGGCGGTAAAGGTGGCCGCATTGCCCTCTCCGCTGCTGTCGAACGCGTACTGGTAGTAGTGCGGGTCGGCCAGCTCAAAAGTCAGATCCTTCCAGGCTTGCTGGTCCCACGCCTTGGGGTTGGCATCGCAGCGCTTGTTGCCGTCTTTGTCGAGCGCGGGGTCGCAGCACGATTTGCCCGCGGGCGTCAGCGGCGCCGACACTGGAAAACGGCAGGGCAACGCCGCCCCCAGCTTGTCGACCTGCGGGGTGGTGAAGTAGACGGTGGCCGCCCGCCGCAATGCGTGCAGGTGCAACGTCGCTTCACTGGTCTTGGCCTTTTGGGTGTACTTGATGAAGTTTGGCACGGCGATGGCGGCCAGGACGCCCACCAGACCTGCGGCGGTCGCAGATCCTTTGGTGCGCGCCGTGCCCAGTAGCCCTGCCTGGTCCAATTCAAGCTGCCACGCCATCACCGGTTCGGCGACCAGCGCCTTGACTGCGGCATCGGCGCTGGGGTCGCCCTTGCCGTCGACTTTGGCCTTTTCGGCAGTCGCCTGCACGAACGGAAGCATGTCCACGACCTGGCCATAGACGACGTCGCCGTCGAGCGCCTCGGCATGATCGGTGGCGGCCATGGAGTCCGTCTTGGCGCGGTCCCTGCTGGCCTTGAACACGGCCTCGCTCGATGCCACAACGAGCGCATACTCGTACAGGACGGCCACCGGTTCCACCGGCCCGAGCTTGATCTTGTAGCCTTTGGCGCCGTCGATCGCGATGTCGGTTGGCGGCGCGGGCAGTCGGCCCTTGGCGAACGCCATGATCTTGTTCAAGAACTCTTCTGCTTTGGGTCGATCGACCATACCAATGACGCCGATGAACGGCACGTTGGGATCTTTGGCCCCGCCCGCCACCATCTTGGCGACCGCAGCCCCGTCGACGCCTGCACAGACATGGCCGGAAAACGCCGCGGTAAACTCGCCCCAGCTGACGCCGCCCATCGCGACGGCGAACAACCCCGGCACCATCGCAGGGGCATTGCGCACCTCGGCCGGCGCCGACGGCGGCATGAACTGCACCACCCCCGTGAACACGTCCGGCAGGTTGACCGACAGCCGCGCGGCCGACCACCCGGTTTTGCCAAACCACTTTGCGCACTTGGGCGGACGTTTGGCGGGCACAACCATCTGTTTGAGGGCCGCGTGTGCCTCAGGGCTGGTCCCGACCCGCAAGCCGCCGCGCTCGCCCGCAAACATTGCGGCATAGGGCAATAGTTTTGCGTAGTAGGCCAGATCGTCGCCCAGCCTGGTCTTGGCGGGAAGGGCTTTGTGGCTCTGCGCGCTGTCGGCATAGGTCAGCCAGTCGAGCGAGCCCCGGCTGTCGCTGACGATCTGTTTGAAATTGGGGTGGTCGCCGAGCTTTTGGCCGGCAGGCTGCAGTACCGAGTCAAAGCCCTTGGGTGGGGTGTCGGGTCCGGCCAGCATCGGCGCCACCACCGTGCGGTCGCCGCGCTTGCCCACCCAGACGCCACCATCGGCAAACGTGTAGGCCCGCGCCGCGCCCACCGTTTTACCTGGCTTGAGTTCGACGCCGACCTTCTTGGCAAACGCCAGCAGCTTGGGCTCGTCGGTGACCAGCAGCGACGCCACCGGCGTGGGAACACCCGCGGCCATCCGGGCATCGAGCGACACCGTCACGCCGGCCTTGAGGTCGACGCCGGTGGTCGCCCAACCAGCGGGATCGAGCGGATCGAAACCGAGTTGGGTTTTGGCCTTGTCCAATTGCAGCGCCTGCTGGATCTCGGGCGGCTGTTTCTTGAGTTCGGTCGCCAGCCGCGCGATGGCCGCATCCAGGTTGCGCGCCTCGCCGACTGCGACAGTGTGGGCCGCATCCAGTTCGGCGGCGTATCCGGCCCCGCCTCCGCCCAGGCCGGGCAGCAGCTTGTAGGCGGCGAAGCCGGCCGCGCCGACGACCACCGTGCCGACCAGGCCGGCGACCAGCGCTTTGTTCAGGGCCATCTGTGTGTCCTGGGCCGCAAAGGCGGCCGGTTCCGACGCGCACGCAAGGGGTTGCGCAACATCGCGGGGCGGATACGGTCGCGCGGAGGGGCGGTGGGTGTCAAGGCCGGCGTCAACCGAATCGACACGGAACGTACCCCGCCAAACCCAACCCCAGCGCCGCGCGTCCAACGCCCGCCGAACCCCGGCACCGACCCCTTCTTTCGCGGAGCCCGCCATGTCCAAGTCCATCCATCTGTCTGCAATGGCGGCGCTTCTGCTGCCGGCCGCCGCGCTTGCCGGAAGCGACGCCGAGCCGTTGACCTCGCGCATCGCCACGGTGACGGTCTACGCCGACCGCGCCCAGGTCACCCGCCACGCGCCGATTGAACTGGGCGGGGCGGTCGGCCGCTTCGCGCTGGCCCGACTGCCGGGTTGGATCGATGCCGAATCGGTGCGGGTGGCGCTCGACCCGCCGAGCGCAGGGCAGATCCTCGACGTCTCGGTGCAGCGCGACCA
>CAXRHS010000265.1:0-2932 GCA_964230235.1 Myxococcota bacterium | reverse complement strand
GCGGAGGAGGATTAGGCGATGAAGCATGCGCAGTACGCCAAGCCGCCCATCGTCGAAGCCTTGGTCGAGCTGCGCTTTGCCGAGCCGATCCCGCGCGCCGAGCTGCTTGCCGCGTTTGCTGCTCGCCTGGGGGCCCGGTATAGCGGCGAGCGTCAGCAGCAGGTGCAGGTCACCGTTCAAGCGATCTTGCATGCAGAGACCGTCGGCTCCACAGCGTCGCGCGCACCCTTGACCGAGTTCTTGTGCACCCCCGACGGTCTGCGGCTAGTTGGCTGTACCAACGGGGGTTTTTCGGTACACGTGCTCGCACCCTACTGCGGTTGGGGCGACTTTGTGCGCGACTTCGACGCTGCCGTGGCAGCGCTGATTGGGGCATTTGGCGATCGGCCGCTTGGCGAAGTACTGGTGCGCTATATCGACCGCATCGTGTTGCCGCCGCCTCCCGTGGACTTGGCCACCTACTTTCGGGTGTTGCCGCCGCTGCCGACCACGCAACCGCCGCAGATTGCCGGCATCAACGTAAACCTGCACCGCACCGACGGCGCCGGCCTCGAGACGGTGGTGACCTTGCGCACCGACACCCAGCCAGGCGAGGCTCAGCCAGCGGTGGTCTTGGACTTTGTCGCTCGGCAAGTCCTTGTCGAAGCCGGAACCTTGGCCGCACGAAATTCTTGGTTTCCGCATGTCGAGCGATTGCACGACCTGCAGTATGATACCTTCAAGGCGTGCATCCTGCCCGCCTGCGAGGAGTTGTTTCGATGAGCTATGCCTTGAATCTAAACAACTTTGGCGAGTGGGCCATGCCCGCAGGCGCGTCGGTTGGGCCTGCGCCAGGCGCCTGGTTGGCGACGGTTTACCGACTGGCGGCCCTGGGCCAAGACGACGAAGGCGGCATGGTCATCTACGACAAGATGGACGAACTGCTGTTTGCCGGGCGGTATCGCGACGCCAATGCTGTGCTGCAGTCCGTCGAACTCGACAAGTTGACGACCCTGCACCAAGTGGCCTTCTTGACCATCACGAGCGGCTATCGCCATGCGCTGCCGTATCGCCCCACGTACTATCGAGAAGTTGAGGCCCGTGTCCGCGCTGAACTTCCGGACCGCGCCGACAGGATCCTTATCGGTTTGGCATGACACCAGCCAGCGCGACGCCGAACTCCGGGCCCTACTCGGTGCAAACGCCACCCGGTAGCTGGGTGGCGGCCCTCCTTGCTCGCAGCGGCCCGCAGAGCTTGCACATGGGTCTGCACTATCGCAACGCCGATCGCGGCAATGCAGTGCTGCACTTGGCGTGGGAGAATCGGCTCGAGGTCATCTGGGACCTTGGCGGGCTGTATGCCGTGCCCGACGTGGATGCAATGCGCCTGCGGCAGGTGGCGTGGCGCTGTACGCTCGTAGCGCGCCGCAGCCGGCAGCCCATACCCTACGCCTTGGTGTGGAGCGGTGCGACATTTGACCAGCAGGGCCGGTTGGCGCTCAACGGCACCGCCCATGGCCTGACGTGCGCGACATTTGTCTTAGCGCTGTTCGCATCTGACGGCATTGCGCTTGTCGACGACTTGAGCTGGCCACCGCGACCAGGGCTAGCCAAGGCGTTGGCGACACAGGCAGCAGCGATGGGCTACCCCGAAATCGGCGCGCGAATTGCCGACGAAGCCGCAGCTGGCGCCAAGCGGATTTTGCCCCAAGAAGTATTTGGTGCGTGCACGTTACCTAATCCGCCCGTGCCGTTTGGCGAGGCTGCTGCTGCAGGCCATTCCGCAGTCGAGCTGCTGCACAAATTGCCAGCGAACCTCTAGCGCGATGGCACCCGCAAAGGCCAGCCCATGCCCAGCAAAACCGTCCAAGACAGCCTGTACCGCGCAACTCGCCAGCACCGCCTGGTGTTTTGGTACGACGCCGATCGCAGCTGGGCCGACGAGTTCGATCACTTCACCGCCCCCGACGTCGAGAAGCTCAAAGTCGACGGCACCGAGTTCGGCGCCAAGGTGCACATCACCCGCACCGCCAGACCGGAACAGAGGTTTCTGGTGTACCTGCCCCACGCCCGGGCGCTACAGGACTCCGACAACTGGCTGCTGGACCTGCTGCTTCAAGGCCACGAGTTCAAGGCCGACAAGGTGTCCCTCACCCTGCAAGACCTGGGCCTGCCCTACGAGTACAAGGAGTTGATCGGGCAGCATTTGGACTTCTTTCGCGCCCCCAAACGCACCCAGGCCCTGCGCGAGCGCTTGACCGTCGGCGATCTTGGCCCGGCCATCCGCCTCAAGATGATGTCTGTGCTGGCCAATTCCGCGCCCGCCATTGACGAACTGCTGCTGCATTTATTTAGCAAGGGGCCGGACAATGCGGCGACGGACCCTGTGCGCGACGCGTTCGGCACAGCCAACTTGGAAGGTCCGTTCTGGAAAGACGTTGGCCGCCTCTACGCCTACGCGGGCGCCGCCCCATCGCTGCTCGACTTCGCTGTGTTCCTGTTCAGCGCCGCCAACCCACTGGACGGCAAGGTCCCGCTGCGCGCCGACACCCAGGTCTTCTTGCAGCGTTGGAAGGACAGTCGCGAGCACGCCGACACCTTCCGGGCCTGGTCCGCGGCAATGCAGCGGCGGCTGCACATCGTCAATGCCCTGGAAGCGCACGGCGACGACGTCGACCTGGCTGACTGCGACACCTTTGAAGTCTTCGACAAGTTCGTCATCAAGCGGCTGTGCGCGGCATTCGCGCGCAATGTCTCGGCAACGGAGCTGCGCGCCCGCGTCGCCCCGCGGCGCGCGACGGTTTGGCGTGATGAACACGCCGACGGCTACGCAGCCCTGGACCAGGCCATCGCGCTGCGCGCGCTGCTCGCCGCCGTGGATCTCAGCGTCGGGTCCATCGACGAGGGGCTGACGCGCTACACGACCACCTGGTGGCGGATCGACCAGGCCTAT
>CAXRHS010000264.1:0-3927 GCA_964230235.1 Myxococcota bacterium | reverse complement strand
GGATCGCGGCCCCCGCTTCCGCGCGCCCGCGCCGGTGCAGCGCGAGGCCAAGGTCCAAGCGGGCCATCAAGTCCAGGTTGTCGACCTTGGTGGCCGCCAACCGCGCCAGCAGGGCCTCCGCCTTGGCCTTGTCACCGACCTGCAGCGCCGCGTCCACTTCGCGCAAGCGCTCGCCCACGGTCGGCGTCGGCATCCGACCTTCGGCCGGCAAGTCGGCCCCGCAGCGCCAGCGCAAGGTCGCCTCGCGCGCTTGCAGGGCGGCGAACCAGGCGGCGTCGACGCGGGCCAGATCAGCAGGGCAGCTCGCCGTCGCCGTGCTGGCCAGATCCACGAATTGGCCGATCTCGCGCGCCAATTCTGCGGCAACCGGCCCGTGTCCCTGGCACGGCGCGATGACCTGGGCCTGCAGCGCCGCCGATCGCGGCCCTTTGTGTGACCCGTCGGATCGGCCGACCAGGTACACCCAGCGCACGCCCGCCGGCCCGGTCCACTGTGCGGCAACGTGTTGGCGCAGAATGCGAATGTCTCCGACGACCAGGCCCAGCTTGGCGCCGGCGTCTCCTGGATCGCACAGTTCGCTGACAACCTTCTCCTGGCCGGGCGGCAGAGACGGGTTGGCACAGGCGGCGGCGAGCGCGCGCCCCGGCAGCGCCAGGGTCAGCACTGCCGCCACCGTGCACGGTCCAATTCGCATCGTCGCTCGATCGTCGCGGCGCCGGCCGCGGGCAGGCCAGCGTAGCAGCGCTGCGGGCTTGCGCACAACGAATCCGCGCTGGTCCGGGCGGCCATCCTTGCCCATTGCCGCGGTTGGGTCGATGATGGACCGCGCAGGGGCGCCGGTGCGCCGCGGTCAACCCATGGGTAGCGACATGACGGTCCGCATCCGCAAGCCTGCGGTAGCTGGCACCTTCTATCCGGCCAAGACGGACGCGCTGAACGCAGAACTGGACCGTTGCTGGGCGGGACGCAAGCGTGTCGACGCGCCGCCGCCCAAGGCGATCATCGTGCCCCATGCCGGGTATGTGTACAGCGGCCCGGTGGCTGCGACGGCCTACGCAACCCTGGCGCCGCTCAAAGGCAAGGTGTCGCGGGTGGTGCTGGTCGGGCCGTCGCATCGCTTTGCGCTCTACGGGTTTGCGGTGCCAGAGGCGCAAATCTGGCAGACGCCGCTCGGCCTGGTGCCGCTCGACAACGCCGGATCGGACGTGCTCGCAACCTGGCCCGACGTCACCCGGTCGGACGTGATGCACGAGCGCGAGCACAGCCTTGAAGTCCATGTGCCGTTCTTGCAGCGCGCGCTGGGCATGTTCGCGCTGCTGCCGGTGCTGGTCGGCCACACGCCTGCCAACCGGGTGGCCGCGCTGTTTGACCAGTTGTGGGGCGGCCCAGAGACCCTGGTGGTGGTGTCGACCGACCTGTCGCACTACCACGACCAGGCGCAGGCGCGCCAGATCGACGACGCCACCGTGGCCAGTCTGGTTGCCCTCGACGCGGCCGGTTTGCAGCCCGATCAGGCGTGCGGTGCCTTTCCCGTCGCTGGTCTGCTGACCCACGCCCACAAGCTGGGCTTGCGCTGTCGCGCAGTCGACGTTCGCACCTCTGCCGACACCGCGGGCGAGCCGGATCGCGTGGTCGGCTATGCCAGCTGCCTGCTGGGCTAGCCGGCGATGGTCGCGATGTCGCCCATGCCCGCGTCGCCGTATGGTCCGGCCCAGCAGACCGCGCTGCGCCAGTTGGTTTGGCGCGCGATCGAGGTCGGTTTGCGCGGGCAGCGCTGGGGGCGCGGTGCGGCGCCATTCGACCCGGCGGCGGCAGATTGGCTGCAGGTTCGCGCCGCCACGTTTGTCACCCTGCACAGGGATGGGGATTTGCGGGGCTGCATCGGCACACTTGAACCGGTCTATCCGCTGGGCGAATCGGTGGCGCGCAACGCCCAGGCCGCCGCGTTTGACGACCCGCGCTTCACGGCTTTGGGCGCACACGAGTGGCCGCAACTGACCGCCGAGATCAGCATCCTGTCGCCACACACACCACTGCATGTCGCGTCGATGGCCGAATTGACTGCTCGGCTGGTGGCTGGCCGCGACGGGTTGGTGGTGCGCGCCCGCGGGCTCGGCGCGACTTTTTTGCCGGCGGTGTGGCAGGACCTTCCGGAACCACAGCGCTTTGTTGATCACCTGTGGCGAAAGGCAGGCCTGCCCGCGGGTGCCTGGCCAGCAGACATCGTCTTGCACACCTACGCCGCCGACAAAGTGGATTGCGGTGCGGCGCCTTTGCGGCAACCGTGAGCGCTCACCATGGCCCATGAACCGCCCGCCGAACCCACCCCGCCCACAGGAACCACACCCGCATGGCAGGCAGATACCGGCCGCCGCAACCGGCGGACGCGGCAGTACAGTGACGGCTTTGCGGCCTTGGATGCGCACAGCCTGGCCGGCGACCCAGTGGCTGCCGAACCACCCCAGGGTGGCCAATCCCCAGGCGCGGCAAGTGGACCGCCGCGGGTGCGCTTGCGGCCCAAACGCGACACGGTCGTCGAACTGCCCCAAGACCGCGCCGCGGTGGCCTTGCCCGAGGTGCCAGCGCACTTGGTTGTGGCCGAGCAACCCGAGCCGCAGCGGCGGATCGCGGCGCACCGCTCGTTTGGCCACGATGACAGCGAAGCGACCCGTACCGAGACCCGCACGGCCGCCGTGACCGCAGTTGGACCAGCGCCGGTCAGCCAGCGCCCGACTGCCCGCGAGATCGCCACCGTTCGCGCTCCAGCGCGGTGGAAGTCGGTGGCGGGCCTGCTGGCCGCCGCGATCGCCGGTGGCCTGGCCGCGTGGTTGTTGTTTGGGCGCAGCGCACCACCCACTGCACCGCCGCCGGCTGCCGCTGACGCCGCGGCGACTGTGCCCCGACCTGCGCCCCCGCCTGCGCCGGCCGCATTGCAAGCGTCCGCCCAGGCCCCTGTGCCAGCGAAACCCGATCCCGCGTCAGCCACGCCCGACCCCGAGCTGACAGACCTGCGTTCCCCAACCGCGCCAGCGGCTTCGGTGGCGACACCACCGTCCATTGCGCCCGCCCTGGCTGCGGCACCAACCGGACCGGAGCCCGCGCAGCCCGCGCGCCAGGCGCCCGACCCGTCTGTAGACCCTTGCGCCGGTTTTGATCGCGCGGTCGCTGGCACCGCTGTCGATCCCGTGGCACCCTCCCTGGCGTTGCGGCGCGCGCCCGACGAAACAGCGGTCAAGATCGCAGAGTTGCCCGACGGCACCCGCCTGCGGGTGCTGGCCAGCCACGGCCGCTGGCGGCGCATCGCCGTGTGCAAGGGCCAAACCGGGTGGGTACACGCGCGCTGGATCGCGCCGGCGACAGGAGGAACACCGTGATCGTGATGGGCAGCAATTCCTGGAAAGCCGGCGAGCCGATGACCCGGATCGAATTGGCGACGCCAACCCCGGCCAAGAACCAGCTGGTCGTCGATGTGCACGCGATCGGCGTCAACCCGGTCGACTGGAAGATGCGGACCGCTGGACCGCTGCGGGTGGCGGCGCGGGCGCTGTCGGCCGTGCAGGGCCCCAAGCCGCCGGTGGTCATCGGCGTCGATTTTGCGGGCGTGGTTGCCGCGGTCGGGCCGCAGGTCAGCGGCTTTGCACCGGGCGATCGCGTGGTCGGCGGTTGCAACTTCTCGCGGGCCCAGCGCGGCAGCTATGCGGACACCGTGATCGTGTACCCCGACCAGATCTGCAAGGTGCCCGACGGTGTGTCGCTCGAGGTCGCCGGTTGCCTGCCAGTTGCGGGCGTGACGGCGCACATGGCGCTGACCGAGTACCAACCGGTTGGGCCACAGAGCAAGGTGTTGGTGCTCGGCGCTTCGGGTGGGGTCGGTCAGTTCGCGGTCCAGATCGCCAAGCGGGTGCTGGGTGCGCAACTGGTGGCCGG
>CAXRHS010000263.1:0-3699 GCA_964230235.1 Myxococcota bacterium | reverse complement strand
TGCATGCGCCGTGTCCACGCCCTTTCGCTGCCAAATTCGCCTGGGCCTCTCGGACCTGGACCGCAACGTGTTCGCGCAGCGGACCGTGGTGATGGCGCAGTTCCCGGACGAACCGGACCAGCACGTGCTTTTGCGCTTTCTGGCGTGGGCCTGGTTCTACGACGATGCGCTGCAAGACGGCCAAGGTTGGCTCGACCAGACCCAGGCCGACTTGTGGGCCGCCGACCTGACCGGGGCGCTGACGCTGTGGATCGAGTGCGGTCCGCCGCCGCTCAAGCGCTTGTGCAAAGCCCTGGGCCGGTCGCGCACCGCGCGCTTTGTCGCTTTGTGTGCGACAGAAACGGAAGCGCTCGAGTTGCGCAAAGCGCTGCGGGCAGAAAAGCCCCGCCACCTGGAACGGGTGGAATTGTTCTTTGTGGACCCCGAGTTCTTGGAGTGGCTGGAGAGCCATGGCCGTCGCAACATGGACTGGACCGCGACACTGTCGGACGGCACCTTGTACCTGGACTGCGACGGCCACACCCACCAGTGCCAACTGCACGCCATCGCGGTGGCCTGACCCGCACAACGGAAGCCCATGAACGAAATCGTGTTCTTCTTGGAGCGTCGCGAGGCCACTTACCTCGCACGCCTGCGCGCACTGGTCGACATCAACAGCGGCCTGGACAACCCCGCTGGCCGGGATCGCGTGCTCGATCACCTTGAGATCGGCTACAAGACTCTGGGTTTTGCGTGCGAGCGCGTGCAACGGCCAGGCGAGATGACCCACCTGGTTGCGCGGCGGCCGTCGAGCAAGCCCGGCGCGCCCAAGGTCCTGATTCTTGGCCACTTTGATACGGTATATGACTCGACCAGCCCATTTCAGACCTTCAGCGAACAGGGCCCGTGGCTGGCCGGACCCGGCGTCGGCGACATGAAAGGCGGTCTGGTGGTCGCGCAGGCGGCCCTGGACGCGCTGTACCATGTCGGCCACCTCGGCGATTTCGACTGGGTGTGCTGCCACAACGCCGACGAGGAGATCCAGTCGCCGACCTCGCGCGACCTCATTGAAGCGTGCGCGGCAGACCGCGACCTGTGCCTGGATTTCGAGATCGGCCGCAAAACCGGCGCCGTGGTGCGGTCGCGCTCAGGTGTCGGCCGGTTTTTCGTCACCGTCCACGGCAAGAGCGCCCATGCCGGCATGGACCACAACGCCGGCGTCAACGCGATCGTCGGCCTGGCCAAGATCATCGTGCAGTTGTCCGAGCTGACCGACCCCAGCCGCGGCACCACCGTCAACGTCGGCGTCGTCAAGGGCGGCACCAAGCGCAACGTGGTGCCCGACGAAGCCAGGGCCGAAATCGACGTGCGGGTGCAGACCTTGGACGAAGGCCAGCGCATTGAGCGGCGGGTGCGCGAGATTTGCACAGGTGAGCCGGTGGCGGGCGCGCGCGTGGAGCTGCTCGGCGGCATCGGGCGACCGCCGTGGCAGCGCAACCTGGCTTGCGACAAGTTGATCGCCCACTTCCAGCGCGTGGCCGATGAGCACGGCATCGCGCTCGGCGCAGAAGACACCGGCGGCGGATCCGACGCTAACTTCACGGCCGTGCTGGGGATACCGACCATCGACGGGCTGGGGCCGGTCGGCGAAAAGCCGCATACGTTCGACGAACGCATCCAGCGCCACTCGGTGGTCGAGCGCGCCAAGCTGGTGGCGCTGGCGCTGCTGAGCTACCGACCCGAGCGCGACGGCACGCTGGCGAACCCGCAGGACGTCAACTGACAACTGCGCACGCCGACTTGCGTTTGTGGCGGTCGGTTTGCTTGCTGCCGCGCGCGCGCCAATACTGGCGGTGAGCCCGCGCCGACCCCGCCGGGATTGAACAAGGATGGCGTGAGTTCAGTCCTTTTGTTGCAGCCGCCGCTTCTTTTGCACGGCGCCTTTATCGACTACCCGTATTTCGCCAGCTTGGGTCTGTGGCAGGCGGCGGCGGGCTTGCGCGCTGCGGGTCATGCCGTCCTGGTGGTCGATGCCCTGTGCCAGCCGTCGTCGGGCCTGATCGCCGAGTCCAACGGCATGATCCGATTGGGGATCCCCTATTCGGGCTTTGTGGCCAAGCTGCCTGCCCAGGCGCCGGATGTGGCGGTGGTCGGCCATAGCCCGTGGCTGCGGGCGCGCCCGGCGGCGGCGGAGCTCAAGAGGCTCGCGGTCCACTTGCACGAAAAGTGGCCGGACACCCAGCTGGTGCTCGCCGACTGCGACGTCGGCGGCATGCACTACATCGAGTGGGGCGAGGCGGAACTGGACGACCTCGGTTTTTCGTGGGGCTGCAAGTACGAGGCCGACGTGGCGTTGCCGGCGCTGGTGGCGCAGCTGGCGGCCGGTCAAACGCCGGCCGAGCGCATTGCCGCGGGCCCGCCGGGCACCGAAGCGCTCGATGACCTGCCGCTGCCGGCCTACGATCTGGTCGACCTCGCGGCGTTTCAGAAGTTTCTCGGCCGGGTCGCCAAAGCCCGCCACAAGCAAGAAATTTTCGAGCTGAATCCGCCGATGGTTGCCATCAAGACCAGCCGCGGCTGCGTGTACCAGTGCAATTTCTGCACCAGCAACCCGTGGCAGCGCGCCGGTCTGACCGGCAAGGCCTACCGGCGGCATAGCGCCGCGCAGTTGGATGCCCACGCGCGATTGCTAAGCGAAAATCACGGTATCCGCCGGTGGGTGGTGCTGGACGAACTGGTCAATGTCCATCCGGGGCACTTCGACGCCTTGCTCGATGTGGCCGAGCGCCGCGGGCTGCAGCTGGATTTTCCCAATGGCATGCGCGCCGATCGCCTGACCGAAACCCAGGTTGCGCGCCTGGCCAGGTGCTGTCCGGTGCTGTCGATCTCGGCCGAGTCGGCCAACGAGCGGGTCGCCAACGAGGTGATCGGCAAGAAGTTCGACTTGTCGGCGACCGAGCGGGTGGCGGGGTGGTGCCGGGCGCACGGACTGCGGCTGGTGGTGCATTGGATGATCGGCCAGCCCACCGAGACGCGCGCCGAGATCAAGCGCACGCTGCAGACCGCCTGGGACCTGTACGAGACTTTTGGCGCCGAGCCGCTGCTGCAGTTTGCGACGCCGAGCCTCGGCACGGCGTTGCACAAGACCGCAACCGCCGACAAGCTGTGGACCACCCGCGAAGACCGCGACATTGGCCCGCTTTTCCAAGGCCGGCCGGTGCTGCGCGGCGCCGACTGGGGCCCGGCGGACCTGTGGGCCTACAAACGGGTGTTCGAGACCAAGCTGGCGATGCACAAGCCGCGCAAGGTCATCATGAACACGACCTACGTGTGCAACAACCATTGCGTATTTTGCGCCACCGGCAACCGCAGCGACTGGCACGGCGAGACTGAAAAGCAGATCGGTTTCTTGGCCGAGCGCCGCGCCCAGGGCTTTGACCTGTGCGACTTCGACGGCGGCGAGCCGACGACCAACCCCAAGCTTTTCGAACTCATCCGCGCCGCACGGACCATGGGCTATCAGCAGGTCAAC
The DNA here is from genome assembly GCA_964230235.1 of Myxococcota bacterium. Lineage (GTDB taxonomy): Bacteria > Myxococcota_A > UBA9042 > UBA9042 > UBA9042 > SXRM01. Next base: position 188 of record CAXRHS010000263.1, on the reverse strand, counting down.
TTGACCACCAACGGCCGAATGATGGCGCTGCCGCGCAACGCCGAAAAGGTGGTGCGGTCGGGCATTACCTCGCTATTGGTGTCGCTGCACGGGCCCAATGAAGCGGTGCATGAGGAGAATGTTCAGGCCAAGGGCGCGTTTGCCCAGACGATCTCCGGCATCCGCAATGCCCGGCCGCTGTGCGACCG
>CAXRHS010000262.1:0-2305 GCA_964230235.1 Myxococcota bacterium | reverse complement strand
CCAGCGATGGCCAGCCGGCATGGTGTCGAGCAGGCCCTCCTTCGGGTCCAGTACACCTGTCTGGAAGTTGCGGCGCATTTTGGCAGCCCCGGCGCCAACTTCGCCCAAATTGACGACCTCCAGGTCGCGGCACGCGTACTGAAGGAACTGGCCGAAGCTGCCCGCATAGAACCGGGAGATCGAACCGCCAATCACCACAGCCTTTTCCGGGCGCTGGGTCACGAAACGCGGGCGAGCGACGGCGGGGCCGGCGGTGGCAAGGCAAAGGAGGGCTGCTGCGAGCGCAATCCAGGGCAGGGCGGGCAACGGTGACATGGGGGGCGATCGGGCGTCGGTGCCCGCGGGCGGCGCAGTATCGCTGGCCTTGGGTGCAGGTCAAGGTCGCGCGGCTCTCGTCGGCACGCCGACGCGATTTGACGCGTGCCTGGCGCTGCCGCATCCTGGGGCCGCCGCGCATGACTGCGCGGGTCGAGGTCGCCGATGCTGCGCAAGCCGGTGTTGTGGCTGTCCCTGCTCATGGCTGCGTGCAGCTGTGGTGGTGGCGCGGCAGGTGCCAACGGCGGGACTGCGACCGATGCAACAGTCGCCGCCGATACGGACAGCGGCACCGCGGATGCGAAATCGGTGGACAATGGGTCTGTGGACGCAGCTGCGGATATCGCCGTGGATGCCGCAGTTGTCGAGACGACTCTGTCTGATGCCAGCCCGCTCGAAGTTGCGGCGGATGTTCCAGTGGATGCGGACGCCGCCGACGTTTTGGCGGAGATAGGCGCAGCTGAGGTGACTACCGATGTCGCCAAGGAGGTCGCCGACATTGCCGCAGCTGAGGTGACGCCGCCAGACGCCGTTGCCGCCGACAGCGCGGCGGACGCCAAGGCGGAAGTCGTGGCACCCAAAGAAGGCCAATGCGCATCAGAAGTCAGCTGCAAGAACGCAATGATGTGCATCGCGCCCGGCGAGAGCATCGGCTGCGGAATGTGCATGAAAGTCGAGACCGCCTGCGACTCGGATGCGAGCTGCAACCCGCCGGACACCATCTGCAAGCCGCTCAAGTGCGCGTGTGGCGGCGAGTCCACCTGTCAGCCTGGCTGCAAAGTCGCTGCCGACTGCGCGGAGGGCTTCTTCTGCGCCCCGACCGGCAAATGCTTTGAGGACGTGTGCAAGGTGACCGACCCGCCGGGAGCGGACAAGAACTGCAAGCCCAACTTCGTCTGCAAGAATCCGGCCAACCCGCATTGCTTCCGCAAGGAGTGCAAGGCGTCGAGCGAATGCGAGGGCTACTGCGTCAAGGGCCTGTGCTACTCCGCGCCCGGGCAATGCAGCTACCCGCCGCCCTGAACGACCCCACCCTTTGTTCAGACGCATGAAATCATTTGGTATCTACAAGGCAGCGCGATCGTAGGCGGGTCTGGGCAAACCGTAGTGCGCACTTCAGCCCGCCCAATACTGGGAAAGCAGAAGGGGGGCTTTGTTCAGATCCCGCCCAAGCGCGCGGCAGAGCCTACGGTGCTTATCACGCCGTGCAGGGCCTCGCGGCGCTGCCTGCAGGTCTTTTGGCAGCTGCGGTTTGGCAAGGGGCCGGTCCGGCTGCGGCGTTTTGTTGCGGAGCCGGCTTTGCAACTGCGGCCATCGTTGGCTTGGTTGCCTGGCGGAACAAAGGGGGGCTTTGTTCAGAACCTTGAAATCAGTGGGTAAAAGCTGGCGTCTACGAACGCCTAGAATCTGACTGCGCAAACGCCACTGCAGTCGCCCGCGACGCCGGCCGCAAACTGGCGTACCCTCGCCGCCACGCCGCGCCGGCCGCGGACCCGGAGCCAACCATGTCGCTTCGCAGGTTGCCTGTCGCCTTCGCTACGGTTGTGACCGTCGCGTGTGGCACGCCGGCGGCGAGTTCTGTCGATGACGCAGCGACCGCCGGTGCCAAGGCTGACGTCGTCGACACTGCGGCACCAGTTCCGGATGCCGGAGGTCCACTAGACGCCGCGCCCACACTGCCTTGGAACCCGAGCGCGACCGTCCCCCATGTGCCGGGCGCGGCCGCAACTGGTCCATTGCAGGCGGGCTTTGGCGTCGCGCTCATCCACGGCCCGGTCGGCGTCAGCATGGGCGGCTACGCGGGTCGCTATCAAGGCGTGCATAGCCGCTGGAGCGATACCCTCAAGGGTTCCGCGGGCATGTACGGGCGCATGTCGGCCAAGGCCCTGGTGCTGAGGGTCGGGACCGAGATGTTGGTGCTGGTCAAGTCGCCGCTGCTGACCTCGGATTCCTATTTGCTGGGCCGCATCGAGGCGGCGGTTCAGGCGCG
>CAXRHS010000261.1:0-3427 GCA_964230235.1 Myxococcota bacterium | reverse complement strand
CAAAAAGGGCATCGCCAAAAACGACTTGTTTTTGGCGGCGCCCTAAGCTGCGATGCGATCTCCATCGCGTCGCACGCCAAGTTCCATAGCCCCCAGACTGCAAGAAGGACCAACACGATGCGCCGACCTTGAATCGGGCCTCGGCTCCTGTTCGTCTCATCGACAGAGGGGATAGTCGCTGCGGGCAAGGTCCACCCCGAACAGGCTTCGCCAAAACGTCACCGCTTCGCCGTCTGGCCCAAGCCGGACCCGCCGCCGCCAGCGCGGCCTCCACCGTGCATCAGCGCGTTCGCGACGTCAAGCGGCGACTTCGGCGGCCATGTATGGATCGACCTCGCTCAATGCCAAGGGTTCCTCCACGCCGCCAGCCCAGAGCACCCCGAAGCTACGGGGCGCACGTCGCGCACGCGCCCCCGGCGCAGGGCGAGGCCGCTTGGACGGGCTGGCAGCCCATGGGCCCGCTGCAGGTAGTGGCGCAACCGGTGGCACAGGCCATGGGTTCGACGCCTGCGCAGGCTTTGACGGCCGGGCAGTCGGTGTTGCCGAAAGGATCAGTGGTCAGCACCGCACGGTCAGATTTGCCCGAGAGCCAGTCGTTGCCGATGGCCGACATGTTGTCGGTTCTGGACGCCGCCAAGAGCCAGCCGCCGGGCAAGGGTGCTGCGTGCAGGATCCGCGAGCGGTCGCGGCCAAGGTTCCATGCGCGCTCGCGGAGGACCTGCAATTGTGGCGTGACTTCGGCGATCCACGCGTTGTGTCCCTTGATCGGCATATGCGAAAACTGGTTGGCGTAAGGCCAATCGAGCATGGACCCAATGAGCCAGGTTTTGCCGCCATGAAGGTGGGCAGCTTCCACTTCCCGAAAGTGCCCGGATGGCCAGACGCGTGTTGCTCCGACAACCTGGCCATCGTTGTTGACGCGCACGATCTGCGAGCCAATTCGCGGTTCTTCTGTTGCAACGGGTTTCCAGCTACCAAACACCCACGCACCATCGGCATCGACGACCAACGCGTGAAACCCACCCAAGGACAGTGGTGCCGACTGCCAGGCGACCACGCCATCCGCGCTGTATCGACGAATGCCGAGGCCGACCCAAGCCACGTTTGGGGGCACCCAGGCGCTCCAAATGGCAGAATCGCCTTGCGCCCGGGCGGCGACCGGAACGGAGCCGTGCTCGGGTGATAGCGACCAAAATCGTGGCGCCGTCGCTGGCGTCGATGGCGATCAGTGCGCCTTCCTCGGAATAGAGTGGCATCCCGTTGCGTACACCCGCGGCGACAACCAAGCGGTCGCCACCGAGCGGGGCGATCGCCTTGATGGTGCCAACCGCGCGCTCAATTCCGCCGAAGGTCAGCGTCTTGCGCGACCACGCCTCCTTGCCATTTGAACCAAGGCGATAAACAGAAAACGCAGACTTATGCCCAGACACTGCCGCCAACTGCGTGGCCACCACCACATCGTCGGCCACTGCAACCGCCACGGTCACGCCCGCCAACTGCCCGGCCTGCCAGCCCTTGGTCCAGGCCACGCTGCCGTCAGGCTTGTGCCGCTCAACCCACGCCTGCCGCGTATCGCCGCTGATGACCCGCTGCCCAGCCAACGCCCACCCACCGTCGGGCCACGATACGGCGATTTCTGGAATGTCCTTGCCGTCGTAGACCTGCGTCCCCGGCTGCGGAAGGCCTACTGTACAGATCCCGATCTGTGGGCTGTCAGGCGCAGCGTCCACGTTCGCAGCCGTTCCGTCGCCAGGGGCTGCGGCGGCCACAGAGTCTGGTGGCGAGTACGCGCATCCCGCGACACACATCGTCAACGTCCCTAGGAACCCGTGCAGAACCATATGGGTAGGCGCTCCCGACACGGTCACCCCTGTGCAGCCATCCGCGAAACGACACCGCTTCGCCACCTGCGCCCCACCAGGCGCTCCGGCGCAAGCGCGATCGTCATCCTGCGCGGCCCGATCGGCGGCGTCAAGCCGAGAATTGGGCCGGGTGTGATCGGATCCGGTGGCCCACTCACAACGCCGTTGTTGCCATTGAATGTTTCTGATCATTTCAGTGCACGCAGTACTATGCCCGGCCATTGAACCCACGCGATCCGCATCGAAAATCCCCCATGTTTTTCAAGCGGCCTCCCGGAGCAGTTCGCCAAGCCAGCGGTCGCGCACGGCCAGGTGTGCGCAAACCTTGGAGCCGGCAGGCAGCGCATTGCGCGTGAGACGTTCGGCCCAGGTCAGGCGCCGATGCTGGCGTTGCGCTGCCGAGTCCGCGCGCCAGGCGGGGCGCTTTGGCGGGGGCGCGCGGTGGACCTCGATGTGGGCGCTGGCGCCGTGCAGGGCCCGGTGCCACCCAGCTCGTAGTTCCGCTGGGAGCAGCAGCGGCATGTTCGCTGCATATGGCCCGGGTTCGGCCGGCGGCGGCGGCAGCCATGGCCCGGGCAGGGATTGCGTGCGCGCTTGGCGAATCGCTGCGGCTGTTTGGTCGGCGGGCAATTGCAGTTTGGCGACGCCGATATTCAAGATGAGGCGGTCTCTGTCGCGTTGTTGGTGGTCCCCGAAGCAATCGAGCTTCTTGGGGCAGTAGGCGCAGTCGCCGCCCCGCGTGCGATAGGCAAGGATCTTGCCGCTTTTCTGGAGCGACTGCGGCAACACATCCTTGCCGGCGGGGCAGCGCAAGCCGTGGTCCACGTGCCACTGCCAATCTGGGCGGTCGGCCAGGTGTTTGGCCCAGTCGAGCGTGTTCAGGCGGGCGTTGAGTTCGGCCAGCGGTGACACGTTGGCGGTCTGCGCTGGGGGCGATTCGGGCTTGGACGAGGCAACTTGCGCAGGCTGGCGACGGGCTGGAAGCTGCGGCATGCCCGGTGCCATGCCGGCACGCTCGGCACCCAAGATCGTGCGCAGATTCCAAACCAGCAGGCCGACCAGCGTTGCCAGCCACTGCCCGCCCAGTTCGTAGCAGAACAGGCGGTCGATGCCGAGTTCAGCCTTGATTTGGGCGAAGCGGTTTTCGAGCCCGGCCCGGGCAAAGTACAACCAAACCAACTCTGGCGCCGGCCACACGGTGGCATTGACGCTGGTGCCGAACAGCTCGTACTGCATGCCATCCAGAAAGATGCCAGCGCCGTGCTTGGCTTTGGCCGGGAAGCGCGTCACGACGATGCGCGCTTCGCCCAGTCCCTGCGGTGCGCCTTCTGGCATCGGAAGTCCGCGCCACGGCCAGATGCCTAGCTCGGCCGCTTCGCGCACCGGACCCGAGCCGGAGTCAGGGACCAGATGCCACGCCGCCCCCTGCAAGTGCGCCTGAACCTCTGGCCCCTGCAGAAATTCATAGCACGCCATCCGAACCAAGTAGTGCAAGCCTGCCTGTGCAAACACGTGCAGGCTGGCGACAGACCTGGCCGCACCATCGGCCCGCACCAACGCACGGG
>CAXRHS010000260.1:0-2097 GCA_964230235.1 Myxococcota bacterium | reverse complement strand
CCGCCGCTTCGCGGCACCCCTCTCCCGCAGAGCGGGCGATGGGTAGTTTCGTCATTACAAGGCACTAACCCTCTCCCGTTGCAAGCGGGAGAGGGTCGGCCGCAGGCCGGGGTGAGGGCATCGAGGCCGCAGTTGGCGACTTTGCGATAGCCCTGGCGAAGGGGCAGGGGCAGGGGCACAAGCAGAAACGGTTCGCGGGTGTGGCTGCCACCGCCAGGTATCGACGCCCGCCGCCGCCGCGCCTATCCTTTGGCTGCCGCGCCCGCGCCGCGCGGCCGGGGTCCGCCATGCGCTTTCTCGACGTCACCACGGACTATGCGTTCAAGCGGGTGTTTGGCAGCGAGCAGAGCAAGCCGGTGCTCATCGCCTTTCTCAATGCCGTTCTCGACTACCAGGGCGACCACGCCATCGCCGACCTCGACATCGTTGACCCCTACCAGGTGCCGGCCATCGAAGGCATCAAGGACACTGTCGTCGACGTCAAGGCTGTGCTGCAAAACGGCAAGCGCGTCATCGTCGAAATGCAGGTGCTCAGCGTGCCGGGCTTTGAGAAGCGGGTGCTGTACAACGCCGCCAAGAACTATGCGATGCAGTTGCAGGTCGGCGAACACTACAAACTGCTCAACCCGGTGGTGGCGCTGACGCTGACGGATTTCGAGATGTTCCCGGACCACGCCGGGTACCTGAGCCACTTCAAGCTCACGGAAACCCAACGCCTGAGCAGCTACAGCGACGACATTGAACTGGTGTTTGTTGAGCTGCCCAAGTTCAACGTGCCGGTGGAAGGCCTGCGGACCGTCGTTGAAAAATGGCTGTATTTCGTCAAGCACGCCGGCAAGTTGCAATCGGTACCAGAAACGCTGGGCGCAGAGCCCGGATTGACACTGGCGTTCGCGATGGCCGAAGAATCGAAGCTGTCGGCGGCAGAACTCGAACTGCAGCGCAAGCGCTATGAGTACGTGTGGATGCAGCGCGACGCGGTGGACAAGGCGATGGCGGATGGCAAAGCGTTGGGCGAGGCGAGGGGCGAGGCGAGGGGCGAAGCGAGGGGCCGGGCTGCCGCAATGGCCGAGGCGGTCGCCAGGCTGGTCGCCTCCGGCATGAGCGAGGCGCAAGCGCGGGCAGTACTGGGCTTGGAAGGGTAGGCCCCGCGGGGCCCAGGATGGCACTGGCGTGGCCGCAACGTCCACCAGCTTTTTGTGCGGCGCGCGCGAAAGGCAAGCAACGTGACGATGTCGATTCGTGGGCGGCGGTGACGACGGAAACCTCGGCGCGGCGGCATTGGTGGTGGCGGATGGTGCGCCGGGCGGCTTGCGCGGGCCCCAGGTCCGCCTTTGGGCCCATTGCTTGCTCGCTGGGGCGCAGGCTCGCGACTCTGCAGTCGACTCGCCGCTCCGCACCGCGCTCCTGTCGATCGACTTGTTTTTACACGGGTCCTCACCGCCGCTTGGCATCCGCACCAGCCCCCGGCATCATCTGGCCATGGCCGCCTCCGACCCGATGCCAGGGCCCGAAGAACCGCAGCGGGCGCCGCCGAGCGCGGCGGAGGTCGAGGTCCTCGACGCCATCGGCGACCTGATGGCGTTTTGGGGGTTTCAGCGCTCGCACGGCCGCATTTGGGCGCTTTTGTTCCTGGCAGAGCGGCCGCTGCATGCGGCAGAACTCGCTGCAGGCCTTGAGCTTTCGGCCGGCCAGATCTCCATGGCGGTGCGCGAACTGGAGCGATGGGGTGTCGTCCACGCCGAGCGGCTACCGGGCCAGCGGCGCACCTGGTTTCGGGCGGAAACAAACCTGTTCCAAATGGTGTCTCGGGTTTTCCGCGAGCGAGAGCTCGAGCAGATTCGCAGCCTGGCCCGGGTGTTGCAGGCGGCCAGGCGTCATTTGGACGAGGCCCCCCCGTCGCCGGTCCGTTCACAGCGGATCCGCCGGGTCGAAGCGCTCATTGCCGCGACAGAGGTTGGCCGCGACATGGTCGAGCGGTTGGTCCGCGGAACGCTGTTGCCGGCATGGGTTGCGCGCGCGTTGGATCGCAGCCTGGTGGACGGCGACTAATACCAATTCCGCCTGATTCGGCTTGTAGGGCGGGGGGGGTGGGCC
>CAXRHS010000259.1:0-8523 GCA_964230235.1 Myxococcota bacterium | reverse complement strand
ACTGCTCCCAAGGCCAAGACCGTCCGCGCAGAGCCCTGCAACCCGGCCGCGGACTTGCACGCCTGCGCGGCAGACAATGCCCGGCTCACCTGCGATCCGTTGTCTGCAACCTGGCTTACCACCGGCTACTGCCCCTCCGGTACGCAATGCACGCTTGCGCCGTTGCCCGCCGGAGTTACGCCGGTCGGCGCTTTCGCGGCGGGCTGCACGGGTGCCTCTGCGACTGACGCAGCCGCTACCGCAGACGGGGCGTCGCCGTGGATTGGCCCGGGTACGCCGGTCAGTGGCAGCGCCAGCGGCGACACGGCAGACGGCGATGGCCCGGTCGATGCGCCACCGCCGGCCGATGTCCCCTCGGCGCTGTGTGGCAATGGCCTGTGCGACCCGAGTGAAACCGCCGTCACCTGCGCCAAGGACTGCGGCCCACCCGTATGCGGCGACAATGCGTGCACGCCGAAAGAAGACAAATCGAGTTGCGCCTGGGACTGCCTCGCCGGGGCTGCGGCAGGGGCGACGTGCATGGTCGACAAGTGCCCGGGGGCGTCCGCGGCGTGCAAGGCTTCAGCGGCGTGCATGCGCAAGCTTGCGCAAGTCTGGGCTTGCGCCAAGGGCTGCGCGCCATGCCTGAACAGTTGCCTGCAACAGCTGGGGACCGACAGCGTCGCCTATGCCGCCGCCAGTTGCGGTGGGCAGCAGTGCTTGTAGCAGACCATGCGCAGATTCAGTCTTTCGGGTTCCGCGCGAATCGGACGCTGCTGAGCGGGGCTCTATTCCCCATCGTGCGCCATCGCCTCGCGCAACTTCTCAAAGTCAGCCCAGGTGGGCGCGCGCTTGGGTTCGGCAGCCTTGCGCGCCCAGGGCAACCGGCCCAGCGCCTTGCCGGCGCCCGCATTGGCGTGCTTGGGCAGCGCGGTCTTGTCGTAGCCCTTGCCATCGACGTCGACGTAGATCGGGTTGGTATACGCAAACGGCTCGGCCGTGCGGCCCGACACCAGCGCGACCGGCAGCTTGCCCTTGCCGCGCACAAACACCACCAGCCAGGCGTCTTTTTCCACCGTCTCGGTAAACGTGACCTTTTTGACCCAGCGCTTGGCCGTCGCGCTGCCGTCGGCGCTGTTCTTGAGGTCCTCTGGCTGCAACTTGAAAGTGACTTTCTGGCGTGGCTTGGGCTCGACGCTATTGCTCTGTCCCGGTGACGGCGCGATCTCGGTCACGTCACGGTACAGTTCAACGGTATCGAACGGCATCCACTGCGGCGCCTGGACTTCGACCTCGAGCGTTACCAGCGCGGGCAGCGCCACGCCCGCCGGCAACTGGACGGTGTCGCCGACGCCAAAGATGCCCGCGTTGCCTTCGGTGGTGGCGCGAACCACCACGAACGGCCCCGACGATCCGACCACCTTGCCGGCGTTGATGTCCTTGGCGAACTGCGCGAAGTCGAGGCCCTGGACCTTGTCCTTGCCGGTGCCAACCCGTACCCACGAGCGGGGGCCGCCGGACTGACTCGAAGTCCAGTTGTGGGTGTCGCTCACCGCGGTACCGGTAAACCGGGTGCCGGTCGACAGCAGCGGCATCCACCAACCGAGGCAGGTCACGAACTTGTCGCTGCTGTAGCCGTTGAGGATTTCGACCGCCGTGAATTGATTGGTAAACAACTTGGTGTCGCCGGTCTTGGGGTCGGCGACCACCGCCGGCATGCGGAATTTGGTCGGATCGGCCAGGGTCACGCCGGTCAGCACGTCGAGTTCGACGACCTTCCAGTAGCCGCCGTCTGGGTGGTTGATCTGGGCCACCCGCGCCGGGTCGGGCGCGCCGAGCGCTTGAGCAATCTGCGCAGGGGTCATGCCGGCTTTCTCTGCGTTGCCCCAGTCGGGCGCGCCGCCATTGAGATCGCCCGCCTTGACGGGCATCGGAAAGCCGTTGTAGTGCCCGTAGTCAAAGGTCGTCAGTTCGACGCCCGGGATGGCGGCGAGCACCGCTTCGGCCTTGGCGGCGGCAATCGCCGGGCCAAAATCGGTCACGTAGTCATGGTCGGTCGACACCATCACATCGACGCCTTCGGCAGCCATCGACAGCACCCGATCGACATTGGGCACCGGCGCATCCGGGCTGTTGATGGCGTGGACGTGAAAATCGCCGCAAAGGTGGCCGCTGGTGTCGACGACCTTGTGCAACACCGCATCGATCTTGGCGGTCGCGCCGGCGGTAATCGAAACCGCTTGCCCGGCCTTGACTGCACCGGCGCCTTCGGGCCACAGCGAATAGACCGGCCCGCGGCTCAGCGTGACCGTGTACTTTCCGGGCGGCAGCGGCAGGTCGAGCTTGCCATCCGGGGGCACGAAAGCGATGTCGAACACCGCCGCGTCCGGCTTGCCGTCGCCGTCGCTGTCCAGGGTATCCGGCTTCTTGTCAAAGCTGATGTCGCGATGCAAGCTCGACTGCGGCACCGTGCACGGCCCGTCGCAGACAACCGTGACCTTGGCAGGCGAGGGCGCGCCGCCGCCGTCCTTGACCGCGATGGCGAGCGTGCCCGGCAGGCTGAATTTGACGTCGCCGGCGGTGACCTCTTTGCCGACCTCGACGGTGGCCTTGGCATCGCTCGCCAGCGCGCGGCCCGCTGCGTCGCCCGCGAACCGATAGCTGCCGGGCGGCAGGGTGCCGCCAAACGCGCCGTCGGCGCCAGATACGAACTGGGTCATCGTGCGCGGCGGCTTGCCTTCGAGAATCGCCGATACGCGCACACCGGCGATCGGCTTGCCGTCGCTGTCGACGACTGTGCCGGTCACCGTGCCAGTGGCAACCTTGCGGTCCGCCCACAACGGCGTCGTCAACGTGCCCAAGTCGCCGCTGCCGACCACCATCGCATGCGAGAACGTGTAGGTCTGGCCCGCGGCGATCTTGACCGCCCCCGGCTTGGCGGCCATCTCTGCTTTTGGCGTCAGCAGTAGCCCCATCAAGTCGGTGCCGCCGAACAACATGCCGGCCACCCCGCTGACCGAGAGGTAGGCGCCACCTGGCCCCCCATCCGCCGCTGGCGACGGGCTCAGCAGGTGGCTCGACTCCTTGCCGCGAAAGCCGAGAAAGGCCATCGGCTCTGAGCCAAACCCGCCGTAGCCAAAGCCCGCCATCTTGGACAGCGGGTTGAAGAACTCGACCTGACCGCCCGAATCGGCCAACTCACCGACGTGGGTCAGGATTTCGGCGGACCCCTCGTTGCGAATCGCCGTTACCACTTGCAGCACCGGCGAGTCGGGCCGCAAGATGAAGTAGCGGCTGATGGTCAACGGCAGATCCTCGTCGGGGTTGAGCGGCAATTCGATGGCGTTGCCCACAAATGCGGCGACCAGGCCCGTCAAGTGGATGAAGTCGTTTTCGGTGTCGGGGCCGGTGATTCGAAGGACCGCCGGTCCGCCCTTGCTGCCGTCGGCTAAGATCTCAAACTGCTTGGGCAGCAGGGTCCGGCCCAGGTGAAACAGCAGGCAGTACTCGCCAACGTTGTCGTGGCCCGCGTCGCCCGCCTTGCGCACCACGTCGGCGTCGAGCACGGTGCCGCCCCACGGGCACGGACCTTGGTGGCGGTCGTCGCCCTGGATGATGTAGCGCACCGCGCCATTGCCAAAAACGTAGTCCCCGAGCTTGCCCTGGGCCGCCTGGCCTCCGATCAGGTCCTTGGCATCGGCAATCTTGCGGACGAAAGCGCCAGTTTTCGCGCCGGAACCAAGCCAGGGGCCTAGATCAGCCGCGACCGGATCGCCAGGCTTGCCGGCCGTACTGGTGTCGAGCACAAACGCGTCGGGCGTTTCACCCGCAGCGTCCGTCGGAGCGTTTGTAGTATCTGTTGTAACATCAAAGGGTTTTCCGGCTGTGTCGGCGCTGGCAGTCGCTGCATCCGCTGCAGGCGCGGGGTCTTTGCCGCAGCCGGCTGCAGCCAGCGTGATCGCGCACAAGGCTGCGGTTGCGTTGTTGAAGGGCAGGGCAGGGCGGCGGGTGTTCTTCATGGCCGCGCAGGGTACGCGCGGTACGACGGCGGTGCAATCCAAAAGAGCGACCGGAGTGTGATCGGATCTGGTGTCCAACGCCCTTACCAGATGGGCGGGCCATTGGTTTGGATCGCACTCGAGCGACCGGTTGGGGCAACCAACGCAAGCTACTTGAGAAAGGCAACCACGCCCGCCGCAATGCCGGCCAGTCCGAGCACCAACCCGATCGCGCGGCGGTCGCCCTGCTCTGCCACTGCCGGCCGGCGCGCCCGCCACAGCGCCCACAGCACCGACGCCAACGCGACCCAGGCCAGCTGCGCGAGGTCCAAGCCGACGCCGAAGCTCAGCAGCGGCCACCACAGCTTATCGCTGCTGCCGGTCAACGCTTGCAGACCCTGCCCGAAGCCCAGGCCGTGAACCAAGCCAAAAACCGCGCACTGCGCAGCGAGCCGCCAGCCGGGTGCCGCCGGGTCGGCGACTGCACGCCACGCCGACAAGGCGATGGTACCGCCAATGACCACATCGAGCAGCGGGACTGGCGGCCAGTGGTTGACCATCGCAGCGGCCATCGCGGCCAGGTGGCCGATGGAGAAGCCGGTGACGCCCGCCACCAGTCCGCGAAAGGACGCCGCCGCCAACACCAGGGTCAACAAGAAGATCAGGTGGTCCGGACCGAACGCCAGGTGCAAAGCGCCTTCTTCGGCCCACGCCACAATCACCGCGTCGGGCGGACGCGCGGGTCGGTACGCCTCGCCAGGTTGCGGAAAATCCGCAGTCGGCACGGGCTGGGCCGGCGACAGGCCCGGTGCCGTGTCCTTGAGCGTGTTGGCCTTGCCGCCGCGGGTTTGTGCCACAACGGCGCCGGAGCCCAGATCGATCGTCAGCGCCGACAGGTGTGGCGGAATCAGGGCCTGCACTTGCTCGCGGCCTTTGATATCGGTGGTCCACAAAAGCGTCGTCCGCGTCTTGTCGCGGTTGTACTGCTCGCGGCGCAGTTCAAGGCGGTCCATGGCGGCCGGACAGCGCAGCCGAAAACGAAAGCCGAGCCACTGACCGTTGGCGCGCTCGACCAGCTGCCGATCCGGCGCGACGTGGTCCAGTGTGCAATCGGTAAAGGAAAATGCACTGCGCACCGACACGGCCAGTTCGTGAACCCGGGCCTGTTCCGGCAGCTTGAGGTCGGTCAGCATCGACTCGACCGCCTCCAAGTGGGCGCGCGTCAGGAAGATGAGGGCGTCAAACAAGCGACCGTCGTCGGACTGCAAATCGATGAGGGCTTGCGATTGGAACTCGTCGATCGGGTGGGCGTGCCCGGGCAGCGGCACCAGCGCGGCCAGAGCAGCGGCCAGAGCGAGTGCCCAGCTCCACAGTGCACGCCACACCGCAGTTGGTTTTTCCTTCGCCGGAACCGTTGGCGTTGGATTGGAGGACACAGGACGGTGCAAAGGCGCAACCAACGCCACAGCCAGCGGCGTGGGAGGAGCGTAGCGCGTTTTTTGGGGTATCGGCACTGGGTGAACCAGCGGCCACGGTCGACGTCCGATAAGGGCTGAGGTCCGATAACGGGCCGACCGGCGGAATGGGCGGATCCATCAGTTTACATAATACTCATTATCAGACGTCCTAGGCGATGCCCGTTCTGAGCAGGGAGAAAGCAGAGACAAGGATGGTTGAGGGACAGGTGCAGGCACAGAATCAGGCACAGAATCAGGCACAGAATCAGGCACAGGCACAGACTCAGCCACGCTCTCTAGAGGCACAGACTCAGCCACGCTCTCTAGAGGCCAAGCTGGCGCGCCGCGAGGTCAGCCAGCACCTCGCTGGCGCCACCGCCAATCGACAGCACCTTGGTCTCGCGAAAGATCCGCTCGGCGCGACAGCCGCGGATGTAGCCGGAGCCGCCCAGGATTTGCACCGCTTCGCCTGCCACGTGCTCCAGCGTCGCCGTCGCCAGGTTCTTGAGCATGCAGACCTCGGCGACCGGCTCATCGCCCTGGTCGATGCGCCACGCCACTTGCTCCAGGGTGCAGCGCACGGCGTCGATGCGGGTGCGCAGATCGACCAGCTTGTGGCGGATGATCTGGCGGGCGACCAGCGGCTTGCCAAAAGTGTGGCGCTCGCGCGCCCAGGCCACGGCGTCGTTCCAACAGACTTCGGCCATGCCCCAGGCCACTGTGGCGATGCCCAGACGCTCGTGGTTGAAGTTGTGCATCAGCCCGAGAAAGCCCAGGCCCTCGCCGCCGACCAGGTTGGCGGCCGGCACCCGCACGCCGTCGAAGTGCAGTAGCGCCGTATCCGAGCAGCGCCAGCCCATCTTGTCCAAGCGCGTTTTGCGCAGTCCAGGCCGGTCGCCTTCGACAACCAGCAGCGACACGCCCCCCGCGCCGGGCTCGCCGGTCCGCACTGCCACGGTCAGCCACTCCGCGTTCATGCCGGTGGTGATAAAGGCCTTGTCGCCGGTTATCACGTAGTCGTCGCCGTCGCGCACCGCCCGGGTCTGCAGGTTGGCCACATCGCTGCCGCCACCGGGCTCGGTGACAGCCAGGGCCATTCGCTTGGTGCCGGCGAGCACATCTGGGGCAATCCGCGCGCACAATTGGTCGTCGCCCAACGCCAACACCGGCGGCAGCGCGATACCGTGGCTCATCAAGCTGGCAAACAGCCCCCCAGAACCAGCCTCGCACAGCGCCCGCGTGGCTGCAATGCGCGCAAAAGCCCCCGCCGGCGTCCCACCCCAGCGCTCTGGGTAGCCCAGGCCAAGCAAGCCGACCCGCGCGGCTTTTGGATACAAATCCGCCGGCAAGTCGCCCAGTTGCTCCCATTGCTCGAGGTGTGGCATGACCTCGCGCTGCACAAAGCCAAAGATTGTTTGGACAATGGCAGAAAGTTCGAGGTCGCCGTTATCAGACGTCGCGTGCCAGAATGGGCTGCGCGGCAGCGTTGGCGGCGCAATTCGCGCGGGTCCAGCCATGGTGGCTACTCCTTGTCGGCGACGAACCGCGAGGGCACCGCAGACTGGCGGTGAAAGCCGTCGTACACCGGCAGCTTCGACACCTCGGCCAGCGGAAACATCACCTGTTTGGCCAGCGAGCCGGCGCCGTCGACGCGCATCGTGTGGCCGGTGACATAGGCCGCTCCCGGGGTCAGCAACCACACGACCGCCGACGACACTTCGGCCTCGGTGGCCAGGCGCGCGGCCGGGTTCTTGGCCATCATGGTCTGAAAGACCTCCATGATGTCATCCGGATAGTTGGCCAGACCAGAGCTCAGTACATAGCCAGGCGCCACGGCGTTGACCCGCACGCCGTCGCCCGCCCACTCGATTGCCAGGGTCTTGGTCAGGTTGTCGACCGCAGCGCGCGCCGCGCCGGTGTGGGCCATGCCGGGGAAACCATTCCACATGTCGGCAATGATATTGACCACCGCCCCGCCCTGCCCTTGCATCCAGTGGCGGTGCGCCGATTGCGATACCCACCAGGTGCCGGTGAGGTTGGTGTCGATGACCGCGCGCCAGCCCTTGGGCCGAATGGTCGCCGCATCGGCGGCAAACTGGCCGCCGGCGTTGTTGACCACGTAGTCGAGCCGACCGTGTTGCTTGACCAGGTCGGCGATGGCCGCATCCACCGCTTCGTCGTCGCGGATGTTGAGCGGCAGGGCGAACGCGCGGCCACCGTCTTCGGCAATCTCCGTCACCGTCTGCGCCAGCGGCTCCGGCCTGCGGCCGCTCAGGACCACCGTGCAGCCAAGCGCCGCCAGTTCGTGCGCCACGCAGCGGCCGATGCCCGTGCCACCACCCGTGATCAGCGCAACTTTGCCCTGAAAAAGTCCAGCCTTGAACACGCTATCGTAAGCCATTGCCCTACCCTGCCCCGTCCGCTGCGGCGATGCGCTCGCCCAACCACTGCGCCGCCACCGCCCACACCTGATTTGGCGCAGCGCGGCCGGCCATTACGCCCATGTGGCCGCCCGAAACCTCGCGAAAGGTCTTGTCTGTGCTGCCGATTACCGCCAAAACCTCGCGCGCCGCGTCCGGCGGAACAATCTGGTCGGTGCGCCCCGCAAACGCCAGCACCGGGCAACGGATGCGCCCAAGGTCCGCAGTGCGGCCGCCAAACGACATCGTGCCTTGTTTCAGCTTGTTGTCCTTCATGAACTCGGCCATCAACTGGCGAAAGGCGTCGCCTGGGTAGTCCACAAACTGGGTGGTCCAGGCAGTCACGCCGTCGAAACCGGCGACTTAGTCGTCGTTCCACAAATTGACGAATAGATCGCTGTACCGCGTGACCGTCTTGAGCGGATTGGTAAGCCGAAACGCCGTCGACGATACAGCGCCCGGCACGTTGCCCAGGCGCTTGCTGATCGCGTCGATCTCGCGGTGACCATGGCGAACGAAGAAGTGCATGAGCGACATCTTGTGGGCATCGATCGGTGCACCGATGGTCACGAGCGCCCGCACCCGCGGGTCCTCGGCTACGGCAGTGTGCATGAGCGCGAACAGGCCGCCCATGCAGTAGCCGACCAACGCGAGCCCAGAAGCGCCAGA
>CAXRHS010000258.1:0-2942 GCA_964230235.1 Myxococcota bacterium | reverse complement strand
GCTACGCACTTGCCGTTGTCGCACAGGTCTGGGGCGGTGCATTCGTTGTTGTCGTCGCAAGGTACCTGCAACAACACCGGGGCGCAGCCGGTCTTGTGGTCGCATTTATCCTTGGTACACGGGTTGTTGTCGTCGCAGTCCAGGACAAAACCCGGTTTGCACGCGCCCTTGAAGCAAACATCGCCGTCGGTGCAGGCGTCGCCGTCGGTGCAAGTGCCGTCGAGCGGCAACTGGATGCAGCCAATCGCCGGATTGCACGCGTCGGCGGTGCAAGCACTGCCGTCATCGCAGCTCAGCGGCGGGCCTGCGACGCAAGTGCCCGACTTGCACAGGTCGCCGTTGGTGCACGCGGTGCCGTCGCTGCACGGCAACAGGTTGTCTTTGTTCAAGCAGCCAAGCTTGGGGTCGCACAAGTCGGTCGTGCACGGGTTGAAGTCGTCGCACTTGAGCGTCGGCCCGGCCTTGCAGTAGCCGTTGAAACAGCCATCGCCCGCGGTGCACGCGTCGTCGTCGCTGCACACACCGCTGTTGGCCTTGTTGATGCACCCGGCCAGCGGATGGCACAGGTCGTCGGTGCACGGGTTGCCGTCGCCGCAGTCGATGACCACCCCGCCAGCGCACTTGCCGGTCAGCGAGGTGCCAAAGCAGTTGCCGTTCAAGTCGCAGGCGTCGTTGATGGTCGAGTCGTCGCCGTCGTTGCATTTGCCGAGCTTGTTGACCGGCAACATCTGGCACTGGCCGCTGCCGGGCACGCAGGTGTTCTTGGCGCAGCCGGTGTCAAACGCCGCGCCGCAGGTGACCACAGTCTTGGGGTTCACGATGCACTTGTTGCTGGCCTTGTCGCAAAACAGGCTGCCGTTGCAGAGGTCGCTGTCGTTTGCCGCCGCACAGTCGGCGTCGGTCTGGCACTGGCAGGTGTTCTGGTCGGCCTTGCACGCGCCGGCCTTGCACACGTCTTTGGGCGTGCACGCGGTGCCGTCGGCGTCGCAGGTGATGCCATCGGGCAGGTT
Organism: Myxococcota bacterium; assembly: GCA_964230235.1. Classification (GTDB taxonomy): domain Bacteria; phylum Myxococcota_A; class UBA9042; order UBA9042; family UBA9042; genus SXRM01. Next base: position 1,932 of record CAXRHS010000258.1, on the reverse strand, counting down.
GACGGCGATGCACTGGCCGCTGGCTTTTTGGCATTGTTGTTCCGTGCACGCTGTGTTGAGCCCCGCCTTGCACTGCACCACCGTGGCCGGGTTGACCTGACACTTGGCGGTCTGCAAGTTGCAAAACAGCGTGCCGTTGCACAAATCGCCGTCTTCGTGGACTTTGCAGTCGGCGTCGCCCTTGCAACCGCAGACGTCGCTGGCGGTCGTGGCCGAGCACTGACCGGCCTTGCACGCCTCGCCCTGGGTGCAGTTGTTGCCGTCGTTGCAGGTGCCGCCGTCGTTGACCGCGACCGCTTTGCACGACCCGTCTTTGGGCTGGCACACCGCTTTTTTGCACACCGTGTCGTCGGCGGTCGGACAGGTGACCACCGTCTTGGGATTGAGCTGGCACTCCTTTTTGGCCTTGTTGCAAAACAGCGTGCCGTTGCAGGCGTCGCCGTCTTCGTACTTGGCGCAGTCGCTGTCGGCGGTACACAGCGCGACCTTGGTGCCAGCGACGCACACGCCTGCCGCGCACACATCGCCGACGGTGGTCGCCACCCCGTCTTCGCAGGGCGTCTCGTCGGGCAGCGGCGCGGAGCCGCAGACCGCCTTGTCGGGCTTTCCGCCGGGCTCGCCGGGCTCAAAGCACTTGGCGATCTCGCACGCTGTCGAGGCCGGTGGGCACGAAAACACCGACCCGGGGTTGGGCTTGCAAGTCCAGGCGACGGTGGTCTTGTCGCAATACAGCGTGCCGTTGCACAGCTTGCCGTCGTCTTTGCCGGCACAGTCAGCGTCGGTCAGGCACCCGCACGGCCCGCCGAGTTTGCCGGCCTTGCACACGCCCGCGGCGCAGGTGTCGTCGGCCGTGCACACGTTGCCGTCCTCACATGCGCTGCCGTCGGGTCTGGCGGTGACCGCACATTGGCCGGTCGACGGATCGCACGCGGCCTGGTGGCATTCGTCGCCGGCGACGCACGGTCCCGGACAGGGCTTGGGGGCCGCGATGGTCGCGTCTGGGGCAGCGTCCGCGACGGTACCGACTAAATCCGCTGTCGCGGTGGTCCCCGCCTGGCTATCCACGGCCGCATCGGCCGCGGTGGTCGCCCCAGGTGCCGGCGACGCTGCACCGCTGTCGCCACATGCTGTTCCAGCAAGCGCAACTGCGGACAAAAGCAGCCGCGTTGCGGCTACGACAAGCGCAAAGTTGGCGCGGTGCGTCGACGTAGGCATGGGGCGATCTTGGTGAAGCTCACCCGCATGGTCAAGGGGTTTTGCGTGAAATCAACAGCCTACTAAGGGCCCGTAAAAAATCTAATCGATTTTCTACGTGGGCCCATTGCTTGCTCAGTGGGTCGCAAGCTCGCGACTTTGCAAGTCGACTCGCCGCTCCGCTCCGCGCACGTGTCGATTGACTTGTTCTTTTACAGGACCTTACAGGGTCGCCGATAATGGCAACCCTGCCTTTCTATTGCGTGGGCCACGAGCTCACCCGATGCGGGATTCGCCGTGGCGGGCCGCCAGAAATTGGTATTTCCGGCGACCCTGTTAGTGGCCTATAGCCCGATATCGGCCGGGTAGTTGACCTCAATGATATCGCCCTGCTGCGGCGTGACCGGGAAGTAGATGGCTTCGCCGTAGACCTTGCAGAGAAAGTCCTGGCACGCCAACCCGGCCGGGCAGTCTTTGGTCGACTTGCACGCCTGACCTTGCAAACCCGCCAAGCTCGATTTACCGACCAGGCAGTCTGCGGTGGCCTTGACGTAGAACGAATCGCCATTGGCGGCCTTGTCGCTAGGACCGGACACGTACTTCATTTGAATCTTGGCGGTGCCGCGCTGCCGACTGACCTTGATGAGCGGCGCTTTGGTCTTGGGGTCGTAGCTCGGCGGGTGGGGCAGGCACACCTTGACGACGCGCGACAAGATCAGGTCAGCGACGTTTTGCAGC